>JAPLSS010000562.1 GCA_026398515.1 Candidatus Sumerlaeota bacterium
GGGGGATGAACGCGGGGCGCGCCGGTTCGTTTTTGTGCGCTTCCGTCCGGCTTTGCTCACTTGCGGGAAGGTCATTTGGGCGAAAACTCCCGGAAATGCCGCGCGAGAAGCGAGGAGCACGGAACTTGCTTTTCTTTGCTCTTTCGTTTGTCCCCGATTCCCAGACCGATCGCGCATACGCAAGGGAGCCATGGGGCCATTGCATTCCTAAACGCAGGAGAAAGGACGTCAAGCATGAGCATCAGCAGAAAGCCGGGTTTGTCTCTCAAGTCTGTGGGGTTATTGTTCCTGGGCGCGGCGGCTCTCGTGAGCGCCTCCGCGGCCCGCGCCGAGGACAGCGGGAAAAACGTGATCCTGATCGGCTGGGACGCCGCCCAGCGCAATCACGTCAAAGAGTTGTTGGCCGCGAACGAACTGCCGACCCTGGCGGCGTTGGCCAAAGAGGGCGCGATGGTCGACATCGACGTGATCAGCGGCGCTACCGACACCAAGACCGGGTGGACTCAGATCAACACCGGCTACGCTCCCGACAAGACGGGCGTCTATAGCAACGGCCGATACCAGCCCATTCCCGAAGGCTACACGATGGAAGAGCGCGTGGAGAAGGCCCTGGGCAAAGACAACGTGGTCACGCGCGCAGTAATTGGCAAGAAGGGCCACGTCGACAACGATCCCCCGCAAAAGGCGCCGTATGAGAAATATCAGGCCCGACAGAAGAAGCAGAAGAAGGTCGAGGCGGCCGCGCCGGGCAAGAGCGAACTCATCACCGGCGGGGACAAGGTGGTCGAGGAGAACGGACAGAAGTTCGTCGTGACGCCAGGCAAGCCGTGGTTCAACGCGTGCAAGAACTTCGACTCGTGGGAGAACGGGTTGATTGAAAACTCAAAGGTGGGCGAGAAGGTTCTCGGCTATCTCGATCAAGACAAGGGCGAGCGCTTCCTCTATTTCGTGCATTTCGCCTCGCCCGACCACGAGGGCCACAAGAATGGCGAGAATTCGCAGGAATATTCAAACGGCATCAAGAGCGACGACGAGTGGACGGGCAAGATCCTCGCCAGGCTCAAGGAACTCGGCCTTGACGACAAGACGCTCATTTACGTGACGGCGGACCACGGCTTCAACGAAGGCGAGAAGGGCCACAGCTACGCGCCCTGGGTCTTCCTGGCCACGAACGACAAGGCGGTCAACCGCAATGGCTGCCGCGAGGACATCGCCCCGACGATCCTGGAACGCTTCGGGGTCGACCTGGCTTCGCTCAACCCGAAGCTGGACGGCTATCCCCTGGACCAGCCCGCGCCCGAACGCAAGGCGCCGGCGCAGAAGCCGGGCGCGCCCGCCGGCGGGAAGGCCGGAAAGAAAGGCCAGGCGCCGTCCGAGGGCGCGCAAGCCAAGGCCGCGGAAGCCAAGCTCGCTCCTGCCCCTTCCGATTCCGGCAGCGGCGCCGCCGCGAGCAAGAGCAAAGCAGGACGCAAGAAAGGCGGCAAGGGCGCGGAATGATCGCCCCGCGCGCCGCGCGATTGCCGTTTCGCGATCGTGGAAAGAAACCCATGCGGCCGAACGCCGCCATGGGTTTCTTTCGTTCCGCCGGCGCCGGATCGTTGCTGTCCACGACGGCGGCGTTTCCCGCGCGATCTTCCGCGGCGCCGCCCAGCCCGTTGCCTTGCGCGCGCTCTCTCGGAGAACGCCCCGCCGTTTGAGTCGGAAGGGCGCCGCACAGCCCCTCCCTCCTCAAGCGGTTGCGTAAATCACAGAAAAGTCGCCACCGCGCTGGCGCCGGTGGCGACGCCCTCGGCGGCCAAGCGGAATTCGTCGGGGCTGGTGGCCTGGGCCATCGCGTCTTCGTACTTGATCAGCTTCGCCTTGTATAGATCGACGAGACACTGATTGAACGTCTGCATGCCGTCGGCGCGGCTTTGGGCGATGAAGCCGCCCAGTTCCAGAGTCCGCCCTTCGTTCAGCACCTTGCGGATGATCGGCGTGGCGATGAGGATTTCGACCGCCGGCACGCGCCCGCCGCCGACGGCAATCGGCAGCAGGCGCTGCGAAATGACCCCTTGCAGCGTGAGCGCCAGTTCCAGGCGGATCTGCCCGTGCAGGTACGAGTGGAAGTAATGAATGATGCGCTCGACGGTCTGGACGGCGTCGGTGGTGTGCAGGGTGGAGAGGACCAAGTGGCCCGTTTCGGCGCCGGACATGGCGGTCTGAATCGTCTCCACGTCGCGCATTTCGCCGATCAGGATGACGTCGGGGCTCTGCCGCATGACGCGTTTCAACGCGTCGGCGAACGTCAGCGTGTCGAAGCCGATTTCGCGCTGGCTGATAATGGCCAGGTTGTCGGCGTGCAGGAACTCGATGGGGTCCTCGATGGTGACGATGTGACAGCGCCGCGTGTTGTTGATGTGGTTGATGATCGCGGCCAGCGTGGTCGACTTGCCGCTGCCGGTCGTGCCGGTCACCAACACCAGCCCGCGCGGGCGCTCGGCCAGCTTCTGCACCGCCAGGGGCAAGTGCAGATCGGCGAACGAGAACTGGGGATCGGCCACGTGGCGCAGGACCACGCCGATGCTTCCGCGCTGGCGGAAGACGTTCGCGCGGAACCGCCCGATGCCCGGCAGGCTGACCGCCAAGTCCATTTCGTTCGTCTCTTCAAACGACTTCATCTGATGGGCGGACATCATCCGCTCGCTGAGTTGGCGCGTGTCCTGCGGCATGACCCTCTCCAGGTCCATCGGCGTGACCACGCCGTCGATGCGCAGGTGCGGTGGGGAGCCGGCCTTGATGAACAGGTCGGAAGCCCGGCGCTCGACCATTTCGATCAACAGGTCTTCGAGTTTGATCATGAGAGGCTTTCCTTCCCGAGAGCCAATCGCAGAAGTCGTTGAACGGAGCGCAGGCGCCCTCGCCCGCAAGCGGGGATAGCCGCACGGAGGCAGGCGAGGACGCCTGCGCTCCCCCCCCGTCATGTGACTCTTGCGGTTACCTCCCGATGCTGACGTATTCGAAGCCGGCCTTGCGCACGCGCTCCGGCGGGTAGATGTTCCGCCCGTCGAACAGGAACGGCTGGCGCATGGCGGCACGCAACTTGTCGAGGTTGAGTAGTTTGAACTCGTTCCATTCGGTGACGACGATGGCCGCGTCGGCGCCGTCGGCCGCCTCGTAGGCGCTTTGCGCGTAGCGGACGGTCGGGAACAACTCCTTCGCGCGCTCCATGGCCACGGGATCGTACGCCGCGACCTCGGCGCCCTGATCGAGGAGCCACTGGAGGATCTCCAGGCTCTTGGCGTCGCGCAGGTCGTCGGTGTTCGGCTTGAACGCCAGCCCCAGCACGGCGATCCGCTTCTTCGCCACCGATCCCAGCTTCTGTTGAATGCGTTCGAGAAAGCGCGGGATGCGCTCCTTGTTCACGCGGAGGATGGCTTCGAACAGATCGGCGGACAGGCCATAGCGCTTCGCCGATTGGATGATCGACAGCGTGTCCTTGGGGAAGCACGAGCCGCCGAAGCCCAGTCCCGCCTGCAGGAAGGCCGGCCCGATGCGCTTGTCGAAGCCCATGCCCTTGGCCACCTGGGTGACGTCGGCGCCGGCCGCTTCGCAGATGTCGGCGATCTGGTTGACGAACGAGATCTTCATCGCCAGGAACGCGTTCGAGGCGTACTTGATCAACTCGGCGCTCTCGACGTCGGTGATGAGCATCGGGCGCTCCAGCGGGGCGTAGAGCTCCAGCAGCCACAGCGCCACCTGCTGGCTGGGGGCGCCGATGACGATGCGGTCCGGCTCCAGCGTGTCGGCGATGGCCGAGCCTTCGCGCAGGAACTCGGGGTTCGACACCACGTCGAACTCGACCTGGCGCCGGCGGTTGCGTTCGATGATCTGGCGGACGAAATCGCCCGTGCCCACGGGGACGGTCGACTTGTTGACGATGACCTTGTAGCTGTTGAGCGCGCGGGCGATCGACAGCGCGGCGGCCTCGACCTGCGACAGGTCCGTCTCGCCGTTGTCCTTGGGCGGCGTGCCGACGGCGATGAACACCACCTGGGCGCGGCGCACCGCCTCGTCGATGTCGGTGGTGAACGTGAGGCGCCCGTCCTCCAGGTTGCGCTGCAGCATCTCCTCCAGGCCAGGCTCGTAAATCACCGGCTCGCCGGCGGAGAGCCGCTGGATTTTCTTTTCATCGACGTCGGCGCATGCGACGTCGTTGCCCAAATCGGCGAACACCGTCCCGGTGACCAAGCCGACGTACCCCGTGCCAATCACGCATACGTACATGAAGCGCCGCCCCTGATAGGTTCTATAGGACTTCTCGGACCTATAACCGAAAGCCGCCGCTACGAACGGGCCGAGCGTTCGCGAAACCATTGAATGGTGCGCGCCATGCCTTCTTCGACCGGAACTTGCGGCGCCCACCCGAGCCGTTCGCGCGCGCGCGCCAGGTCCGGCCGGCGCATCTTCGGATCGTCCGGCGGCAGATTCTCGCCACGGATGACGCTGGCGGAGCCGGCCAGCCGCACCACCAACTCCGCCAAATCGCGCATCGTCATCTCATGGTCGGAGCCGAGGTTGACCGGCTCCTGGCAGTCCGACACCAGCAGGCGGAAGATGCCTTCGACCAGATCGTCGACGTACGTCAGGCAGCGCGTTTGCGACCCGTCGCCGTAGACCGTCAGCGGCTCGCCGGCCAGCGCCTGGCGCACGAAGTTCGGCACGGCCCGCCCGTCGTCGAGCCGCATGCGCGGGCCAAAGGTGTTGAAGATGCGCACGATGCGGATGTCGATGCCGTGCGAGCGGTGATAGGCCATCGTCATCGCTTCGGCGAACCGTTTGGCCTCGTCGTAGACGCCGCGCACGCCGATCGGGTTGACGTTTCCCCAGTAAGACTCCGGCTGCGGGTGGATCAGCGGATCGCCGTAGACCTCCGAGGTGGAGGCCAGCAGGTACGTGGCGCCTTTCTCGCGCGCCAACCCCAGGGTTTTGTGGGTCCCCAGCGACCCGACCTTGAGGATCTGGATCGGGAAGTTCTCGAAGTCCTTCGGGCTGGCCGGCGAGGCGAAGTGCAGGATATAGTCGAGTTTTCCTTGCACATAAATGTAATTGGTCACGTCCTGCTCGATGAACAGGAAGCGCGGGTCGCGGATGTGATCGATGTTCTCGATCGACCCGGTGATCAAGTTGTCGATGCAGATGACCTCGTGCCCTTCGGCCAACAGCCGATCGCACAGATGCGAGCCGAGAAAGCCCGCGCCGCCCGTCACCAAGGTCCGAGGCATGCTTTCACCTCCCCATGTGTCGACCCAACCCTCGCCGCGTCATCCTGCCCTTTGTCCCCCGGCGTACGTCAAGCAAGAAGCGAGGCGGCGCCGCGTCACCGGTTTCGGCGAAGCTGATTCCGCGCCTTCTGCTTGAATTTCGCCCAAGCCAGTTTGAGAAGCGTGCGGCCGTTGAGGCGGTCGGCGATTTCCGCCGGAGACAGCGAGGCCTCGGGCGGCGGCGTGGGCGCGGCTTCCGGCGCCGCAGGGGCGGTCCGCATCGCTTGCAGTTCCGCCTGGGTCACGCCGGCCAGCAGCGACAGCCGCCGGGCGAAGGGGCCGCCGTAGCGGGCGATCAGATAACTGAGCTGCCGGGCTTCGGCCGGCGCCGGGGGCCGAGCGGCGACGGCGATCCATGGCTCCGGAAGCAGGCGGCCCGGTCCGCGCCCCTGGACCTCTTTCCACAGGCGGCCGATTTCGCCCAATGGGCCCAGGTTCGGATCGAACAAATCCACCAGCAGCGTTCCCGGCTCGGTGCGCAGAAGGACTCGAGGGCGCTCCGCGCCGTGCCAGAAGGGAAACGCCTCGGGGGCCACGTCGACGTCGGCGGGAGTCAGCCGGCCGTCGGCCTTTGTCCATGTTCCGGCGAACGCCATGTCCGGGCGCGCGAAGAGCGCCGGCGCGCAGACCTCTATCCAGCGGGGATCGAGCCGATCGCCGCTCTGGAGAACGAGCAAGGCGGCGCGCGTTTCCAGGTCCCGCGCCGCGATCGCCGCGCCCTCCGGCGAGCAAGCGGTCCATGGGCTTCCCAGCCAGATGAACATCCCCGCATCATGCGGCGCGGCGCGGCGCAGGGCGACCACGCGCACGTCCGCGCCGCGTTGAGCCGCCAGGCAGTCCAGCGTCGCGCGCTCGGCGTCCGTTTCCGAGTCGGACAGCACGAGAGCCAGAACGCGCGGATTCTCCGGACCGGAAGACGCCTGACCGCGAACCGCCGAGAGCGCTTTGGGCGCGTCGTAGAACCCGCCCAGCGGCTCGGTGGCCACTGGATACGGCTTGGCCAAGCGCTCGCGCAGCGGCGCATCGTCCAGCATCCGCTCCATCGCCGCGACCAGCCCCTTTGTCGAGCCGTCATAAACGAGGGCGTTCTTCTCATGCCCGAAGAAATCGCGAAACCCCGGAAGATCGTTGACGATCACCGGCACGCCCGCCTCGTAGACCTCGTGCAGCGCATAGCAAAACGACTCGAACCAATTCGGAAACACCGCGAACAATGCGTCGTTCAGGCGTTCGGCGGCCTGGTCGTGGGACAGGAACCCGGGAAAGAGAAAGCGATCCCGCAGGGATGGCGGGACCATGCTCTTTAGATAGCTAGTGTAGCTCTCTCCAATCGGGCTATCCCAGGACTCGGGACCGATCAAATCAAATCGGCAGTTGAGGCCCGGACGATGCTGCAACAGCAGCCCGGCCGCGCGCATCAATTGCTCGACGCCCTTGAACTGATGCACCCGTCCATAGTATACGATGTGAAAACTGTCGCCGCCGGGCCGGCGTTTCACCGGGGGAAAACTCATCCGTGGCGACTGCGAGATTACGACCCGCTCCGCCGGCAGCTTATATAAGTCCTTATAATACTCCTCATAATATGTCTTCGTCGGCGCCAGGACGGCCTCCGCCAGTTCGATGGCGCCATGCTCCAAGCCGTACATCAGATAGCGCTCGGCGTCGACGCGGCGGGTGGCTTCGTGACGGTCGATGATCTCCAGGCTGTTGTGCAGCCGGACGCCGAGAACCGCCCTGTCGGGGCCAAAGCCGTAAAGTTTTCGTATCAATACATAATAGGCGGGCCCACAATACTCGAAGAACTCTATATAGTCGAAATCCTCCCGCTCCACAAGATTGGACAGCGCGTACGAAAAGCGCATCGCCTTCCACTGGAAACCATTCGGAATCTCCTCGCGCGACCACGGGAAGCCCTCGCACAAGGCATCAACCAGATATCCCCGGCAGCGCTCCACGTTGCTGAACGTCAACCGGTCGACGGTCTGAAACCGCTCGAACTCGTGAGGAGGAATATCCAACAAAAAGACGACCTCATGCCCCTGGCGCAAGAGAAGCTCCGCGGCGTGGCGCAGCAATACGCCGCAGCCGCCCCAAGTGGTGGGATGGACCTCGTAGGTGACGAAGCAGATGCGGGACATAAGGAATGCGCTCCGAAGGCAATCTCGTAATGACGTGTTTGAGTGGGGCAGGCTTTTCAGCCTGTGCGCGGCGCCAAAGGCCGTTTCGCCAGATCACAGGCTAGAAAGCCTGCGCCACTCAAACGCGTCATTACGAACCAGCAAGAAACTCTTCCACCGACTTCCTGGCGCGGGCATTGTAGTCCGGCGCGTACTGGATATATTGTTTAACGATTTCGTCGCGCTCATCCAAGGCGACCCGGATATGTCGCGCAATGATCTCAGCGCGGTCAGGATACGGAACCACCAGACGTTGGTGAAGATAGTCATGGTCTTCAAACAGGTGGCTGGTGGGCCCGGTCAGGCAGGGCACGCCGACGCTGAGGCTTTCCAACGGCAGCATCGGACAGCATTCGGTGAAGGTGACATACAGCGACAGGTGCGTTCGGCGGATCTCATCGAGGAGCCGGGCATGGGGCAGCAACCCATCGGAGACCGCTTTGCCCGGGATGCCAAAGAACTCCATCATCTCCTTGGCGCGCGTGGTGAAGTTGGAGCTGCGCACCTTGGCGTCGGGAATCATGCGCGCCGCGGAAAGCATGATATACGGCTTCTTCAAGTAGTTCTCGCCGGACAGCCAGATGCCGATATGAGGGCCGTGGCCGTCGGGCGTGGAGGGGCCTTCGGGAATCGTGGGCACGTAATTCATGACAAACCGCGCGCGCAGGCCCAGCGCCTGAAAGAACTCTTCCATGCCCTTCTTGACCGTGCCGATGGTGTGCACGAGTCCCGACCGCGCGCCGTCCACCCACAAGCGGAAAATCGACCAATTATAGTCCTCCATGAAATGCTGATACGAGGCGTGGAGAAGCACGTCGCAGCGGACGGACGGATCGCGCCGGCGCAGTTCTTCGGCCAGCCGGAAATGGATCACGTCGCCGCCGGAGCACACGATGTGCTTGACCCCGCTTTCGAGGATCAACTGCGCATGGCGCCGGATCTCTTCGGCGGCGATGCGATACGGTTCGACTTCGGGCAGGCGGGGAAGCGGATACGTGTGCTTGAACAGGACCACGGTGGACGACGAGACGCCAACCCAGCGCGGCACGTGGACGGCCAGGACCGACGGCTGGGCCGTGCGAAGCCCCTCGAGCCAGCGGCGCTCTTCGGCGGTGAACCGCGTGGGCCGCGCCGAGCGACGGGAAGGGACGGGCCGAGGCTCGAGTTCGGCGGCCGGCTCCACCAGCGGAGGCGGCGGCGCCATCGGCGTGCGGCCCGGATGAACCGTCAGGTCGCGCGAGACCGGGCTGTAGAGATCGATCACTTCGCGCCGGCCGCGATAGGCGATCTCGACTCGTCCGCTCCAAGGGTGCGTGAGGAAGGTCAATTCCGGATCGGCGCCATGGAGCGGGAATTTCAACCGCCCCTTCTCCGCCGTCAGGACGGCGCCGTACGGCGCCGAGACGCTGTCCTGGCGAGTCCAGGCCCCGCCCGGCGCGCTCATGTAATCCCAGGGAATGGACGGCAGGTGCGGCTCGTAGCGCGCGCCCAGCAGCCACACCTCGCGCCCCTGGGATTTCTCATTCCTCTCGCCCAGGGCGTGGATGACCACCACGCAATCGTCCTTCAGATGCCGCCAGCGCAGCGCCGAATAGAGCGCCGTGTGCCGCAGCCGCGCCGGCAGCTGGTAGCTCAAGCGCTGCTTGATGAACTCCAGTTCGTAGTGCGCTTCGGCGACCGACTGCTCGGCCGCCTTCATCTGGGCCGCCGGCAGGCCGTTGTCGTCGCGCGTTGTCTCCTCGGCGGCGTAGCCGCGCAGGCGAGCCTGGATGCCGCGGGCGAAGCCGAGCAATTGCTCCTGCGTGAAGGCGAGCTGGGCCGCGGCCGCGGCGCGGAGGGTGTTCGCGGCCTGCGCCTGGCGCCGCCGCCAATCCAGTTCCGTTTGAAGCTGAACCAACCGCTCCGTCCATTCCCGCTCCTGGCGGTCCGATTCCGCCGCGCGCTGCGCGGCGGCGCGGCTCTGCAAGTCCAGGTCGGCCCGCAACGCCTCGATGCGGCGGCGCAGTTCCTCGCGTTCGGCCTGAAGCCGCGCGATCTCGTCGGCCCGCGCCCGCGCGACCCGGTCCCGTTCGGCCAGCTCGCCGTGAAGCCGGGCGGCATCGGCCTCCAGCGCCGCGCGTCTCGCTTCGATGTGGGCCGCCTGCTCCCGCGCGGATCGGATGTCCTCCTGCAATCCCGCGATCCGGCGTTCGTCTTCGGCGCGCGCCTGGCGCAATTGTTCCAACGCCTGTTGCGCTTCGGCCGCGCGCGCGTCGAGTTCGGCCAGGCGCGCGTCGAGCTCTGTCCTTCGCGTTTCGAGCTCTGTCGTTCGCGCTTCGAGCTCCGTCTTCCGCGCCTCGGCCTGCTCGGCCCGTTGGCGCTGGTTGGAGACGCCGATGTCGCGGGCGGCGATGCCGCGTCGCAGGTCCCCGTCTAACCGGCGCAAGAGCGTCTGCGACACGGGCGGCCATTCATACGGCGGGCGCGCCGAATCGAGCGCCACGCGGTACGGCGCGTGCGTGGAATAGCCGGCGGGCAACGTCTCGCAATGGCGTCCCAATCGCTGATACGCCAACGGCAGATCGTGATACCAGCACCCTTCGTGTTCGCCGCCGACCAGTTCGTGGCGGGGGCTGGTCTCCAGATGGACGACCTGCCACTTCGCGATTCGCAGCAACTCGGCGAGGACGCCCTCCAGGTCCTCCGGCCGCACGTGAACCAGCACTTCGGCGGTGAACACAATGTCGAAATGGCCGTCGGGATACGGCAGGCGTCCGACGGTATTCGGGCATGAACTCCTTGCGCCGGTCGTATTCCTGCGCCCACTCGCCGCCGTGCTCCCGCCAGTAGCGGTAGTTGGGCGCGACCGGCGCGTCGACGGGCGCCTTGGCCTCGGCAGATGCAATGGGGTCTTGATCGGTCATTCCCGTGAATCCTTATGGTTCCCTGGGAGCGCGAGGGGCCTCACCCGCTCCCATCAACCCTCTTCCTCAGTCTCTTTCCTCTCGCGCTTCCCTAGGATCTCCGCAATGCCTTGCCGCCCCGGTCATTCGCCGCCCATCTTGCGGGCGAGGCCGCCCGCGCTCCCGGGAACCGCTCCGTCGCCTTCCCCCATGAAACACTCGATTTCGCACGGATTGTGGAACTTATAATGAATCGGGCGGTTGAAATCGGGTTCGATATTGAACGCCATGCAGCCATCCACCTGGTCGAACAGAACATTGTCCGAATAGTCGCGCTGCGACACGCGGTGCACCGCCAAGGAAATTCCAAAACTCCCGCGCCGCAGGATGTTGGAAAACGTGAAGCGCACGGTGGCCGTCTCGCCGGGACGCAGCCGCGGCAGCCTCACATGCTCATCGTACGTGGTGGTGCCCATCAGGTCAATGCCGGTGGTGTCGCGCACCAGGAAGGACACCGACAGGTTCTCCGTGTCGATGTGGCTCTTGAAACTGGCCTCCAGCGTGATCGGCTCGCCGAAGCCGAACGTGCGGCACGGGCGCCCCGCGGCGTCGCGCAACTCCACGCGCTGAATCTGCACGTGGCCCGTTCCATAGCGCATCTGTCCGGGCACGTTCGACTGGAACGCCACCGGCGCGCTCAGTTCGCCCTGCGCTTCGAGGGCTTCGCGGTTGGACTGCTCGCGCACGTGGCTCAAGTAGAGATCGACGGTCTGGTCCGCCGGGCCGAAAAACATCGGCTGGCCGGCATGGAGAAAGAGCGCCTTCTGGCACACGCTCTTCACCGAGTCGGGCGAGTGGCTCACGTAGATCAGCGTCAGGCCGCGCTCGCGCATCCCGCGCATCCGGGCCACGCACTTCTGCTGAAAGCCGATGTCGCCCACCGCCAGGATCTCGTCCACGAGCAGGATGTCGGGATCGACGGAGACGGCCACGGCGAACGCCAGGCGCGCGAACATGCCGCTGGAGTACGTCTTGACCGGCTGGTCGATGTACTGGCCGATGTCGGCGAAGGCGGCGATGTCGGGGAAGCGCGCGTCGATCTCGCGGCGCGACAGGCCGAGGATCGAGGCGTTCAGGAGGACGTTCTCGCGTCCGCTGAATTCGGGATTGAACCCGCTGCCCAGTTCGAGCAGCGCCGCCAGCCGCCCGCGCACGCGCACCTCGCCCTCGGTCGGCGCCAGCGTGCCGGCGATGATTTGCAGCAGCGTGCTCTTGCCCGACCCGTTGCGCCCGACGACGCCGACGCTTTCGCCGCGGCGGACTTCGAACGTGACGTTGCGCAACGCCCAGAACGGCGTGAAAAAGTTGCGCCGCCCGCGCCAGAAGGCCTGCTTCAGGCGGTCCTGCGGCTTGCCGTAGATCGCGTAGAATTTGCCGACGTTCTCGATGCGGATCACCGCGTCGCCGCCCGCCGCGTCAGATGACATCGGAGAACCACCGTTTGCTTTTCATGAACCACATGGATCAACGAGAGAAGGACCAGGGGGAACAGCGCAATCGCCGGCGACAATTGGCGCTCGAAGACGAGCAGAGCGGCGAGAAGCAAGCCCATGCTGATGGCCGCGTGGATCAGGCTGGCGCCGAGCGCGGCGACGGGCAGGATTTCGAGGGGAAAGACCACCTTCTTCACGTAGTTGGGGGCGCCCACGATCAGGCCCGGCGCCCGCGTCACGCATTCGGAGAACACGCCGAACACGATCAGGCCGCAGAACAACTTGAGCACCCATTGGATGCGCACGGCGAGGACCGCGGGCTGGGTCGCGGCGGCGGCGCCGCTCTGCCAGCTGTTGAACACGTAGCCGAAGATGAACGTGTAGACGCTTAACATCAAGAGGGGCGTGAAGAACGACCAGAACAGCCCCAGGAACGAGCCGCGATAGCGCCCCTGCACGTCGCGCACGGTGAACTGCCAGATCAGCCCGCGCTGCGCCCACAGGCGCCGCCACATCGTCAGCGGGTTGGCGAAACGCAGGAAGGAGGGCGAACGGGCGGTGAACACCGCGTCGGCCGAGGAACGCGACGGCGCCGGCTCGCGCGCGGGCTTGCCCGCCAAGGGAATGGGAACGTTTTGGGTGGGCCAGTCGGCCATGAGCGCGAACCTGTTTCGCCCCGTCGCGTCCGAGCGCCGGATCCGGCGGCGCCGTCGTTGCCGCCGAGGGCGAGCGCGGTCAGACACCCCGCAACGCCCATCCCACCATAGAGCACGCCCCGTCTTGAAGGCCAAGGAAAAAGGGCGCGCCTGTACGTGGCGAATGGGGAACGCCAAGAGAGGATGGGTGGCGGCGAGTCTGCGCCGCGCCCTGGAGAAGGATGGAGTGTGCTTTGAGGGATAGGGGCGAGGCGCCTGCCGGCAAGACGCTGCCCGTCAAAACACCCCCGTCCGCTTCAGCGCCACAGCGGCGCCCGGCATAGGCGGCGCCCCGGAGCGCCCTCGTCCGCTGTCCCCTTCGTCCATTCCGTCCATCCTGTCCATCCTGTCCATTCCTTCCGCCTTCCCCGGCCGACGCGGGAAACCGGGCGAGCCCGTCCGCGGCCTCAAGAACCGCGAGGCGGGATCGCCCGGAGCCACAATCTTCCACTGGTCGGCGATCAGGGCGTGGCGGCGAAGGCGAACGGGCCGGCGGTGGCGGCGTCCCAGGCTTTGAAGTTGAGGAAGAAGACGAACGAGCCGCCGGGGGGAAGGGCGAAGTCGGCCCAGCCGTTGAGGAAACTCCCTTTTGAGGCGTCGTAGGCCAGGCCGCCGTAGTCCAGGAAAGTCCAGGGAGAGAACTGGGGATAGTCGCTGGAGGGGCCGTCGAGCGGCGCGATCCAGCCGATGTCGTTTTGGTAGATCGCGATCTGGTCGAGCCACGTCCCATAGATCTCCGGCTTCCAGTGCAGGCGCCAGACCCCGCCGCCGCGATCTTCCACGGAAAGGCCGGTCGGGGCGTGGGGGATGCCGCTATAGACGATCAGAGCGGCGGGATTTAGACACGGCAGCCACGTCCCGTCCCACCACAGGCTGGAAATCCAGGCGTGATAGGCGCCGGTCTCAGCCACGTCCATTGGGCCCGAATGCGCCGTCGGCGGAAACGGATACCAAATCGTCCCGCCCGCCCCGCGGGGAACGAACTGCGCGGCGTAGACGTCGTAGGCGAACGCGAGATACTGGGCGGGCGTCGTCCCGTTGTCGTCCGTCCAGGTCAGGCCGACCTCGCCGCCGCCGGCGTCGAGCGCGTCGGAGAGCGAAGGCGACACGGGAGGCGAGACGAATTGGTATTCATACGCGCCGATGTCGAATTCTGCGCCCGTGTGGTCGGCGCCGACGCCGGGGATGTCGACCGGCCGCGGCGCGCCGTCCAGATCGCTGGTCAGACTCACGGTCGTTCCCTGGTCGATGGCGGCCGAGCTAGGAGCCTGTCGGAAAACTCGCCGGTCGGGCAAAGATTTTCTTGGGTAAAATCTATATTGGCATGATAATAGCGTGCTTGACAAGCGTGCTATACTGGTTCCATGAAAACCTCGACACGCTACCAACCCTGGGAGCCGGATCAGCCCTCGTTTCTGCCGCCGAACCTGCGGGAGTGGCTGCCGGAAGGCCATCTGGTTTATTTTCTGTTGGATCTGGTGGAGCATC
>JAPLSS010000935.1 GCA_026398515.1 Candidatus Sumerlaeota bacterium
TCCCCGACATCGATCCCATCCAATGGGACGACGCGATCATCGCGGTGGAAAAGGCGCGAGGCCTGCCCTCGATCGACCCGAAGCGTGTGGCGGTCGTGGGGGGCAGCCACGGAGGCCTTACGTTTTCCCGCGTGGCCTCGCGCGTGGACGCGACCTGCGGCGTGCTGTGCGCGCCGGCTATCCTGGACCTGTGCGAGATCTCCAAGGCGGTGGCGAACGGCGGGAAAGTTCCGGGGTCGGTGATGAACCTGGTCCGCGGCCTGGAAGCCAAGTCCGGCGCGACGGTCGACGAGATCGAGAAGGACCCGGACCGTTACGGGTACAGCTCCGCGTTGACCGAGGCGGCGAAGGTCCGTTTCCCGCTGTTGATCATCAACGGCCGCAACGACACCGCCTGCCCCTGCTCCGTCGCCGAGATCTACGTCCAGAAACTGCGCGCCGCGGGCAAGGAAGTCGACACGTACTTCCCGGACAACGGGCCGCATGGGTTTTACTTCGGGAGTCCCCAGGAGATTCCCGAGACGGCGGTCGCCGCCCAGCGCATGGTGGAGTTTATAACGAAGCAATTCGCCAAGGTGGCGGAAGGATCGAAGGTCCCATGACACTGCAAATCTGTCGCAATCATTGGCCGCTGGTGAGCATTCTCACCGGCGCTCTGTGTTTCGCCGAAGCGTTTGCCGGGGAGTCGGCGTCGAAGCCCGACCAGGAAGCGCCCCCCGCGTCGTCCCCGGCATCGTCCCCGGCGGAAGGTCCCTGGGAGAGCCTTCCCGACGGCTCGACGGGTCGAATCGCGGATTTCCTGGGCGCCGATGGGACGCCCATCGCGGCGTACGTTCGCAAACCCGCCGGCGCCGGGCCGTTCCCGGTGGTGGTCCTCCTCCACGGAGGCAACGACTCCCGCGAGGGGACGTATGGAATGGGCCGCTCGGCAAAGTCGCCGACCCAGGATTTTGTGGCCGCCGGCTTCGCCGTCTACGCCATCGACTTTCGGCCCAAGGCCAGCATGCCCGCCGACGCCGGCGAAGGCGCGCACCTGATCCAGGAGGACACGATCGCCGCCATCGCGAAGGCGCGCGCTTTCCCCTTCGTCGATCCGAAACGTGTCGCCATTCTCGGCGGCAGCCGCGGCGGCCAGATCATGACGCGCCTGGCCTCGAAAGTGGACGTCACGTGCGCCGTGCTGTGCTCGCCGGCGGCCATCGATCTGATCGAGATCGGGAAGGTCATCCAGCGGGGCGAGGAGAAGGTCAACCCCGCGCTGAAGAGCATGGTCAAGGCGCTGGAGAAGCGGAGTGGCGCGACCATCGCAGAGATCGAGAAGGACCCGGCGAAGTACAAGTACTCCTCCGCGATGACAGAGGCGCCCAAGGTGCGCTGCCCGATCCTGATCATCAACGGGCGCAATGACGAGAGTTCCTCCATCTCGGTGATGGAGGCCTACGTGCGCAAGCTGCGCGAAGCGGGCAAGGAAGTCGAAACCTACTTCCCGGACAGTGCCCCGCACGGGTTTTACTTTGGCTTTCCCCAGGAAATCCCCGAAACGAAAGAAGCCGCCCAGCGCGCGGTGGCCTTCATGCGCAAGCATTTTGATGCGCAGGCCGCCAAAGGCGCCTCTTCCGCTCCCGCGGCCTCCGCTGCCGCGAGGAAAGCCGCCAAACAGATTACCGCCTGGGTGGACCCCGACCGGGACGCGCCGGCGGGCACGACGTATCAGATACTTCACAGCAAGACGATTCACGGCGACTGGAGTTACCTGTTGTATCTTCCGCCGGATTACGAGTCATCGCCAACCAAGCGCTACCCCGTCATTTACTGGCTGCACGGAGGCGGCGGCAGGCAGCGGGGCGGCGGCTCGTTCGTGCAGAGTCTGGATGATGCCATTCGGCGAGGCAAGGCGCCCGCCGCGATCGTCGTGTTGCCCAACGGCCTGGGCGAAAGTTGCTGGGCGGATTCGAAGGACGGGACGCTGCCCGTCGAGACAGTGTTCATAAACGAACTGATCCCCTACATCGACGCGAACTACCGCACCATCGCCCGCCGCGAGGCCCGGGCCGTCGAGGGGATGTCGATGGGGGGATACGGAACGCTGCGCCTGGGGTTCCGCCGCAACGACGTGTTCGGCGTGGTGTCGGCGCTCGCTCCGGCCTTGGTTAGCGAGACGGACCAGCCGATGATGATCCCGCCATCCGCCTTTGAACGGGCGATGGGCGGCGACCTCGACTACTTCCGCGAGCACACCGCATGGACCGCGACCGAGCGTTTCGCGCGTGAGGTGCGCAACCGCAGCCGAATTCGCATTGTCGTCGGAGATCAGGATGGG
This sequence comes from Candidatus Sumerlaeota bacterium, assembly GCA_026398515.1. Classification (GTDB taxonomy): domain Bacteria; phylum Sumerlaeota; class Sumerlaeia; order JAPLSS01; family JAPLSS01; genus JAPLSS01. The sequence goes on from JAPLSS010000935.1 coordinate 2,321, forward strand.
ATCTATCCGAAGTGCCAAGCCTATCACGAGCGACTCAATGAACTGACGCTCGCACACGAATTCGTTGTCGTGCCGGGCGTCAAGCACGACTATGCGGCGCTTTACAACGCGTTGGGGGACGACGCTTTCGTGTTCTACCAGAAGGCGTTTGGCGAATTGACTGAAGCGCCTGTCTGGGGTTCTGGCTTTGACAACGCGCCTGACATTCGGGGAGGCGGCGGTGGCGCCAAACCGGCGGAAGACAAGGCCCAGCAGAGGCGCGATTACGTCAAAGAGCATCCGCCGCGCGAATCCGCGGGCCTGATTCCACTGACCGACCTCGGCAAGGGACTCTACCAAGGCGAGCCAGGCGGGCTGTATCCCGGCGGCGAGAACTCTCCCCCATCGGCGCACCAGCAGGCCGGAATCAAGATCGCCCGCGAGATTGTTCCGCTGGACCCGGAAGGGCGCCCATCCCCCGATGGCAAGATCGTGCTCCTCTCCCTCGGCTTCTCCAACCCGACCATGGAGTTTCAAACGTTCCAGAAACGCGCGGCCGCCGATCCCGATATGAATCCCAACCTCGTGATTGTCGACGGGTGCCAGGGCGGGCAGGCGACCTTTATTATCGCGAATCCACATGCCAATTACTGGAAGGTAGTGGACCAACGCCTCGCCGCGGCCGGCGTGACCCCGGCGCAGGTGCAGGCGGTCTGGACCAAGGGCGCCTACTCCGGGCCAGTCGACCCGTTCCCGATCGAATCGCGGAAACTCCAGGTTTACCTGGTGGAGAGTCTGTGGACCGCCAAGGCGCGCTTCCCCAACTTGAAGATCGCGTACGTGTCGAGCCGCACCTACGCCGGATTCGCCGAATCGGGAATCAGCCCGGAGCCGTTCGCCTATGAGACGGGCTTTTCGGCCAAGTGGCTTATCGCCGATCAGATCGCCGGCAAACCGGAGTTGAACTACGACCCCGCCAAAGGGCCGGCGTGTTGTCCCTGGCTGGCGTGGGGTCCATATCTATGGACCGACGGAGTCAAGGGTCGTCAGGACGGGTTGGTCTTCACGCGCGCCGACCTGGCGGACGACGGGGTGCACCCGTCGCCGTCGGGACGCGAAAAGGTGACGACGCTGCTCCTCGATTTCTTGAAGACCGACCCAACCGCGCAGCCGTGGTTTCTCAGGAAATGATCTCGAGGAGGCATTGTCCCATGTGTGCAATACGCGAGACGTGGCGGTTTCCGGGCAAACGCTTCTTCTCGGCAGACGGCTGGATCCCAATGTTCGCTCTCATGGGAGGAGTGTTGATCTCTGCCGCCATCGCGCCGATCCAATCCTCCACAGCCGAGGACTTTGTTCCGCCTGATTCCGGTGTGATCGACGTCACAAAACCTCCCTATGGCGTCGACAAGACCGGCGTAGCCGACGCCACCAAGATCCTCCAGCAAGCCATCTATGATAACATCGAAGCCGGGGAAGGGGCGATGTGGAAACGGGATCACATCCTTTACTTCCCCAAGGGGACGTATCTCATCAGCGACCGCTTGGAGTGGAGGGACAAGAGCGGCGCGCCGGGCCACTGGCATGCTTATCTCAGCTTCCTTGGGGAGAGCCGGGACCAGACCATTATCAAACTGAAGGATGGCGCGTTTACTGACGCCCAAGCGCCCAAAGGGATGATTATGACCGCCTCGGAGCAAACCCCGGCCGACTGGGCCGACTGGCAGAACGTCGGGGGAGGCATCAGCGCCTTTCGCAATAACATATCGAATCTCACCTTCGATGTCGGCTCCGGCAATCCCGGCGGCATCGGGATGGACTATCTGGGGAGCAACCAGACTTGCATCGAGAACGTGCTGATCCGATCGAGCGATCCTGCTCACAAAGGCAGCGTTGGTCTGTCGATGACCCGCCCAAAACCAGGGCCGCTCCTGGTAAAGGACGTTACGATAGACGGTTTCGACACGGGCGTGTCCGTGGCATATGAAGTATGTAGTTGCACGTTCGTGAACCTTACGTTGCGGAACCAGAATGTGACAGGATTCCATAACAATGAGAACGTCGTCTCGATAGAGAATCTGAAATGCACGGAGACGAATCCCGGCGTCGTCCCCGTGAAACAGACCCACCCCAATGCGCTGTTGACCCTCGTGAACGCCAAATTCGAAGGCCGCGGCGACACGGCAGTTCTTCTCAACGACGATTCGAAATGCTATGGCCGCGACATCAGTGCGCCGGGTTACGCAAAAGCCGTCAGCGGCGTCAATCATGCGAAGGATCCCCGCGAGTTTGTCTCGCATGAGATCAAGCGCGCCTGGGATGATTCAGCGCAGAGTTCGCTCTGCCTACCCATTCAGAATACGCCGGACTGTTCCGATCCCAATCCCACAGATTGGATGAAAGTGGAGGGATTGGTTTCCGGCACGCCAGCCAAGGAGGATAGCGCGCCCGCGTTCCAGGCCGCCATCGAGGCCGCCAACGCGAAGGGCAAGACCGTTTTGTATGTTCCCTTTGGCGCGTATTTCCTGGGCGGCCCCATCCGCGTGCACGGCGGCGTGAAGAAGATCAAAGGCTTCGGCGTCTCGCTCTACCCGCTCAATGAATTCGACGGTCCGGCCTTTCTCTTCGAAACCAAGGCCCCGGCTACTACAGTCTGCCTCGAGGGCCTCTACTTCGGACGAAACCCGTGGAGCCATGCCGGCAAGCTCACCATGTTCCCCATGCCGACGATTGAGCACAAGGGCCCCAATCCGCTGGTTCTCCGGCATATCCAGTGCAGCAATCGCAGCGGCTCGTTCCGAAGCGATCCCGGCGCCGGCCCGGTGTTCCTGGAGGATGTGTTCTTTAATGAGATGGAGTTCAACGGCGGGAAAGTATGGGCGCGCGCTCTGGATGATGAGAACCCCAATACCACAAGGCATTTTCCCGAAGGCGAGCCGCACGAGAAACATATCACCAACAACGGAGCGGCGCTGTGGATTCTGGGGCTGAAAACCGAGGGCCTCGACTGGATCATCCATACCACTAAGGGCGGGTCCACCGAAGTGCTGGGCGCCTTTAACTCCCTGTGGCAGAGCAAACTCGATAACTCTTATTGCGGTTATGTGACTCATGCCGATCCGGGTTATCCCAATTCACGGCAATCGCTGGTCTTTGCCACGGGCTACGGCGGCCATTGGGCCCAGCCGATCCAGGAGTCGCGCGAGGGAAAAGAGACAAGAACACTTTCGAAAGACGACTTCTATCCCCGGCAACGCAGGCCAGGCGGCGCCGGCTATATGGCGCCGCTCTATGTGGGATATGCCAGCGAATCCGGGCGGTGATTGCAGGGAAGCAAGCCGCCTCGAGCCGAGGCGGCTTACTTTTGTTTCGGCATGGCGAAGAGCGAGGCGAACCCTATGCACCAATAGAGGCCCCAGGGAATCAGCGGAACCGCATAACGGAGCACGGCGGGATAGCTCGGAGCAAAGTAGGGCAACGTCCACGCATACATGACGCCGCTGAATATCCCCATGAAGATGCCGACCCAAAAGAACGCCAGTCGGCGCTGCAAACGAGTCGTGCGCAGCCGCATCCCACCAATCAGAGCCGCCGTCACGACGAGGAAGGTGAAGACGCCGGTCCCGTAGTGGCCTCGCACGAAGGAGATCACGATCACCACCGCCATCGGGCCGTAGAGCATTCCGAACAAGGCGCCGAGATCGCCATAGAAGAGTTCCTTGGCGCTGGGCTGGGAAGCGGGTTTCAGTCCCAGCATGACCTCGCCTACGTCGGGGATCGTGGGTGGGTTGGCTGCAAACGCCGCTTCGTCATGGGCCATCGCCAGCCCACGGCGATACATCTCGAAGAAGACGTAGTGAGACAGAACCGCTAGGCACGCAACGAATGGCCAGACGGCGCGCGTCCAGGGCATGGGACACATCCAAACGACTACTCCCGCCGACCCGGCCGCGCTCGCCATCAGCGACCAGACGAGGGAGAGCCACAGCCGGCGGCGCGAAAGAGAAGACTCCTCCAGGGGCAGGTCGGGCGCCGGGCGCCTTCCCCAATCTTCTTCGAGGACCCTTCGAAATCCGCGGTTGGCGGAGACGATCAGGGCGAAGAGCGCGGGAATATACAGGAGCCAACCTCCCACGCAGAGCGGCCACGTCCGTGCCGGCGCCTTCCAGAGCAAGACCCCACACGTCGCCTCGTAGCCGAGGAAAAGCCAGATAAACGCATAGGTCGCGGCGCAGATCTTAAGCATATAGCGGCGCGTTCGCAGGGTCGGGCTATTGCGGATGCTCCTCCACATGCCGAAGAAGCCGCCCGTCATCCCGCCCACCGCCCCGACCAAGCCGCCCAGCGCGCCGACGCCGGCGGCCGTCAACGCAGCGCCCGTCGCGGCCTTGCCGGCTCCCGCCGCGGCGCCCTTGCCCAACGTCCCGCCGCCGGCCAACGCCCCGGCCGCCGCGGTCTGCGCCGTGACGACGGGAAGCGCGGCAAGGATGGCTACGGTCAATACGGCGCCGGGGCGGGTCAGGCGCAGCGAATCCTCGACGACGCGCTCCACCTCGGCCTTGAGCATCTTGCGCCCGCGCGAGAGACGCTGTTTGGCGGCGTCTTCGGTGATGCCGAGCGCCTCGGCGACGGCGCGGACGGACTGCTCCTCGCGGTGAAACAGGATCAACGGCTCGCGGTATTCCTCGGGGATCGCTTCCAGCGTGCGCCAGAGGAGGGCTTCGCGTTCGGCCCGGCTCAGGCTCTCGGCGATGTCCTGCTGTGGCGCGGCCTGGATGTCCTCCACCGGCGCGGCGTGGTGAAGCGGGTCGCGCCGGCGCCGCCGCAACGCGCTCTTCGCCAGGTTGCGCGCGATGCCGCAGAGCCACGCGGGCAGTTTGGCGATCTCGCGCAATTCGCCCAGATGTTGCCACGCGGCGAGGAACGCCTCCTGCGCCAGGTCTTCGCTCTGTTCGACGCTGCCGGTGATGCTGTAGGTCACCGAGCAGACCAAGCCTTGGTATTTCGAGACGATCCAGCCAAAGGCCTCCTTGTCGCCGGACCGGCTGGCGCGGATTCGGCTTTCCAATTCAGGGCTGTAGTCAGGCATTGGCTTCCTCCATTGAACGTGTCGCTCAATATGCATGTAGCGCGACGCAGCCCAAAGGTGACACATTCCATGGGAGATTCTCATTTTCCCGCTTAGGCGAAGGAGGATGCAATACAATGGGGCGAAAGCGACGCTAGCGGACTCGACTCACTGGCGCTCGTCTCGTCGGCTGAGGCTGACTAAACAACCACCTGCACCCGATGCTCGGCGCCGGGGGCGGCGAGCGGGAGAATGGCGCGCTTCTGCTCTGCGCCATTGAACAGGATCTTCGAAACGCCCTGGCCGCGGCCGGCGGTGTTGTCGATCTCGATGTGGTAGGTGTTCCCGCGGAAGACACGGCGCACGGAGGCGCGGGCGATGCGCGCGGGCAGGCAGGGCTGGATGCGCAATCCCGCGTAGTCCTTCCGCACGCCCAGCATGAACTCGACCAGGCCTCGATGGGCCCAGCCCGCCGTGCCGGTGCGCCAGGGGGTGACCGCCTCGCCGTAGTAGTTCTTCTCCAGCAAGTAACTGTTGGTGATGGTATAGGGCTCGCACCGGCTCTGGGTCGAGGGGTTGGCCTGGAAGTCCGGGACCATCCGGTCGAGAACCGACCATGCCTTCTCCGCGCGGCCGGCCATCAACTCGGCCACGAGGTTGAAGGCGCAGGCGTGCTGGTAG
>JAPLSS010000020.1 GCA_026398515.1 Candidatus Sumerlaeota bacterium
AGTCGATACACGGACGACCAACGACACGCCTACCGGGCCAACCGGCGACGGACGAAAGGCGCGCGGGGGCGCCGGCTGCTGCGCCGGCGCGGCGAACGGGTCGAGCGGTCTTTCGCCCACGTTTGTGAAACCGGAGGCGGGCGACGGACCTGGATTCGCGGGACCGAGAAAGTGGCGAAGTATCACCAACTGCGCGCCCTCGCGTTCAATCTGGGCATCCTGATGCGTTCGCTCTTCGGAATCGGCAAGCCCCGGGGGCTCCAGAACGGGATCGAACGCCTGATCGGCGCTGTGTTCGCGATTTTTCGCGCCTGGGCGGCTGCCATTCGCCGTGGACTCTGCCACCGCGCCGGGATCTTTGGACCCGGCTTGGCCGTTTTCAGAGCGATCGCCATCGGACTCATCGTTCCGGCACGCTAAAACGCGGCCTTATTCAACGGGCTGTTAGTGCAGGTCGCCCCATTGCCACATGCTTCGCATCTTGCCTCGCCTCCTGCGCCGATTCAGCCGCCCCCGGAATTTCAATTTCGGGGAACGGCCATCCAACGACAAATTCCGGTTGAATGGTGGAAATCTGGCGCCTGAATCCGCAAGGGGTATTTTCGGCCGCTCTTGATACCGTTGACTTCGCAACTTGTCTCTGGCGAGATTGCCCTCAGGTCACTATGCTTGAGTCTCTTAGGGCTTGTCATAAATGTGAGGCAAGGGGGATGCACGCCCATGGGAATCCGAACGACGGCCTTTTCTGTCGCGATTCTGGCGTTCGCCGTTGCTTCCGCGTTCGCCGCGGAAGAGGAGCTTTCTCCCAAACAGATGGAGAAATACCTCAAGCGCGTTCCGGAAGCCGACGCGAACAAGGACGGCACACTCACGCGCGAGGAACTCCAGGACTATCTCAACAACCGAAAGTCGGGCAAGTCCGGCGCCGCGAAGAAACCGAACGCCCAACCCGTCGCCGCCTCCTCCGTGAGTCCCCTTCCGGCAATCCACCCGTCGGTCGAGGCCCTGCCCGGCAAGAATGTCATCACGTGGAACGATGTTCTGGCCGAGGCCGAGCCTGGCCCGAGCGCGGCTAAAGACGCCGACTCCATCGCGTGGGCGTATTCGGAAGCCCACGGTTATTACCGCGTCTTTCGCAGCGGCAATCCGGAGGACGGCTATCGCGTCCTGAACGTGGAAGGAGAACTCCAGGAGGCGCGGTACGTGGACGACCGCGTCATTCCCGGAGTCCGTTACTCCTACAAGGTCGCCGCGTATCGCGACAAAGCCGAGACGGGCGTCTCGGCCCCCGTGGACGCGGTCGCCAAACAGGGGCCGCGCGATCCCGAAGAAGACGGCGTGTGGCGGGTGTCCGCCGGGCGTTTCAGCCTCGACGATCAGATCACCCTTCAAGATGACATCGGGACCCACGGCGGCATTGGCGGATTCGCTTATGGCATCATAGACCGCCAGATCTATCTCCTCTATCCGACGCTGGCGAACAAGACGCCCTGGCCGCAACGCTTCCGATTGGAAGGCCGCTCACAGGATCAACAACTTCGAGGCTGCCTGGTCTTGGGATCGGTGGGGCTCGAAGCCCCGGGCGAAGACGCAATCCGCTATCGCGTGGAACACAGCGGATGGGACAGCCTGATCTACACGAGCGTCTATCCCGGCGACCGGGAACTCTCGATCACGATGAACGGCCTGGCGCCGGCGTTGACCGTTCAGACGAACGAACGGTCCCTTATCCTATTCGGCGGGCGCGAGGAAATCGGAACGCCGCTGCCGGCCTGGGTGGCTTTCTCGCGCAACGGAAAGGCCGTTTCGTGTCCGATCGGCGCCGGCGTTTCCCTGGAGGGCATGGACCATTCCTGGCTTCTCTTCTGGTGGGGCGACGGGGCCGTCAGCAGCGCCACGGACGTCGATATGCCTTGCCTGGCCGTGTTGAGCGCCCGTCCCCGCGCCATCACGCCCGATCCCGCGCAGGGCGGCCTCCAACTCGCCTTCGCCGACGGCGCGCGCGCCGTCTCGTTGATGCCGTTGTTCGGCGTCGCCAAGAAGAGCACGAAAGGCTGGGACGCCGCTCTTCCCGCGGAAGTCGCCGAACGCGCCGCCTATTGGGAGCGCCGCCTCAAGCGCATTCCCGTCCAATGCCACGACCGCGTTGAATTGCGCGAGTCCGAGAATCGTCTTCGCGTGACTCTGAAGTACGACTATCTCGACGCGTCGGACGACTGGAAGACCAATCCCGTGACGCTGGCCCCGGTGGCGCCCACCACCGGTTTCGCGAAGAGGAACGGCTACCCCATTCAATACGAGCCGCCGATCGTCTCACAAGACTTCGACTGCTACTGCGGGCCGCTCGACGCGGCGGAAAACGCGACGGAGGCCGTCTACTATCTGCCGGCCGCGATGGACGCGATCCTCAAGGAATACACCCCCCAGATTGCGCGCCCCGAGCTGTTGGACGAGGTCAAGGCTCTTCTCAATCCCGACGCTCAAGTGGCCGCCGCCAAAGCGAGTCCGCCTTCGACGTCGCGCCGCCGGCCGCGGACCCTTTCGATGGAGATGCTTCCCTATCTGACGGCCTGGCCCTTTCTCTCGGAGGCCTCGCGCCAGGGCGTGCAGGAAATCTGCGACGGATATTTGGCCGCCAATCGCTACTTCGACCTGAACACCTATGGCGTGCGGCGCGACCGCTACTCGGGCAAGAAGTACGTCGTCTCGATCGACCCCGAGCAACGCTCCCAGTCCGGGGTCACCGACTACACCCTGGGCGCGGGCGAGGCGCTGTGGATGGACGGTCCAGACATGGGCCTATGAGCATCAACCGTTCTTTGTTCCCATGAGCGGGCGCCAGCCCGAGAAAGGCTACACCTTCGCCGCCACCGTGCGCGGGGAAGGCGTGGTCCATCACTTCATCAATTCCTTCTGCTCCAACAGCCAGATCGCCTATTGGCCCTTTACGCGCAGCTGCCCGGATCTGGCCGTTTTCTGGGACCTGTATCTGCGCGGTCCGATGGGCAAGTACCTCTACAACGACCTGTCCTTGCTCAGTCCCGGCGCTCTGGAGGCCCACGCCCTCTTGGGCCGCGCCTACCTGTTCGACAACGACCCGCAACGAATCCGGCAATGGACCGACCACACGTACCTGCACATCGGCGAGTGGGGCAGCGCCAACCAATACGCTCTGGCCGCGGCCATGCTCTGCCAGCCGCCGGCGCCCATCAAGCCGCCCGATCCCCAATGGGTTCATCCCGATTTCGAGGCGAAGATCGCCGGCCAGGACCGTCCGTGCGAACTCCGTCCCTTCGAGGAGGTCCGTGTCGCCGAAGACACATTGAAGTCCTTCAAGCCGCTCTGGACGATCGGCCAGTTCGATCAGTCCAGCCAGGAGTTCTCCCAAGAGATTCTGGACGAAGCGACCATTTTGCAGCTCTTGAAGGAGGAATCGACAGAACCTGCAAACCAGGCGAGCCTGGTCGAGGCCTTCATCGAAGAGACCGGGCCGGTGGAAGAGATCATCGCCAAGGACGACGCCCGCGTGTTCACCATCGGCAAGGACACGGCGGCCGATTGGCGCGCCATTCAGCCGGGCGCCTGGACCGTGATGGGGGGCGTGCCGGTCTACAAGGGACAGCATCATCCGCGCGTGATCTCCTTCACGCTCCCGGAGCCAGCGACTTCCCAGGACGACTGCTTCATCGCCGCCTTGTGCGACCTCGACACGCATCTGCCTCTGTTCATGACTGTTGAGTTCAACGACCACCGCGCGGCGGTCCGTTGTCCGATCCCCGCCGGCGCGACGCAAGAGGCGAAAGGGGAACGGCGAAAGTCCTCCTCCACCCCGAACGTGATTCTTGCGTTCCGCGCGCCATCCTCGTGGTTGAGGGCTGGCGAGAACCGCCTGATCATCCACGTTGAAGGCGCCTCGCGCGCCACATACGACTGGCTGGGTTTCGGGGAGTTTCCCGCCGGACCCCTCGGCCTGAATGAGGAGGCGAAGAAGTGAAGACCCAACCGGAAGCCTCGATGAGCACGGCGAGCCAAGAACAGTGTTCCTTGACCGCATCGCGTCAAGTGACACGCGCCTACCGGGCGCTTGTCTTTCTTCCATTGTTATGGTTGGTCTGCGTCTCTCCGTTATTGGCAAGAGATGATTCGCCCAGCCTTACATCCCAAACATTGGAAGCGACTTTACACATCTCAACCTCCAAACCGGCCCTACTGAACAAGGATATTCATTCTGCCGGGACCATGGATATCTTTATACAAAGAGGCTTTGAGCCAACGGATATATTGGGAGAATCCTATCTATCCAAGGTAAGAGCTCTCAATCTCCAATCGCTCAACTATCCCGGTGGGCCGGGACATTCGGACAACTATCATCTCATTGTAGGCGATACCCAAATCAAAGGGGGAAAAGGAGACGGGGAGAACTTCGATCTAAACGCTGGTAGAAACGCCAAAGGGGTGCAGCAAGGTTTTGCCACGCCCCGCTATGGAGTAGACTTCTTCAATGAGCTTTGCGCATTCACGCAGAAGCTTGGCATCCCCTGCGATCTCATCGTCAATATGGAAACGGGGACTTTGGAAGAGATCCTCTGGGGGCTCGAACGCCTCCATTCGAAGAGGGTCATCTTTGGCATGGAGGAATGCAATCAACTACTCAAGGAAGGCGGCCTGGGGTCCGAGAAGGTTTATGTAGAAAAAGTGATGTCATGGCTGTCCGAGGTGAGGAAGAAATTCCCCCACATCATCAGCGTGTTGGATCCCGCTCCCGTTTGGAGAGTGTCCTCTCCTCGGGGCGGATTGCAGACCCACATCGATTGGAATAGGGCGCTTCAAACGATTCCCGCCGATGAAGTCCGAGGGTACTTTTGGGATCGGGATGTTTTTCGTTTTACCGCGAGCAAGAATTCCATTGGTCGTCTGGATGAGGCGTTTGACAAGGTGCTGCCGGATTGGTTGCGGCAATTTCAGGAGGCATTTCCCGGCAAGAGGTTTTCGGTATATCAATGGGGACAGAAGGCAACGAGCCCGGAGTTCAATACGGTGTTTGGGTGCCTGTTTTTTGCGAGAATGTATCAATGGGTGATCACTTATAACCGAGAGTATGACGATTATATCGCGTTCATGGGGCTGGAGACGTTACGGAGCTTGGGCCTTGCGAGCGGCCGTGTTGTTACGCATTATCACGTGTTGGCATTGATCGGCCAATTGTTCGTAGGCGCCCCGAAGGTGCTGGAAGCAAGCGTTCAAGGGGCAAAAGGGGTCTTTGTCGCTTGTTGTGAACAGGAGGGTCGATATACGTTATTGATGATCAATGAAAATGGAGAAGAAGTGAAGGCGCCAAGGGTCACGATCGACGGATCACTGGTGAATCCAACCTTTCATGAAGACATTCTGTATGGCAAGTCACTGGAGTCGAGGGAGATCCTTCAGGAGAAGAGCGATACGAAGACGCTGGCTTTGAAACCGTATTCCGTGAATGTCATCCGATTTTAGGACTCTTTGGGAGTTTCTAATGGACGAATGCAAGGCCATGCGAGAGGAATTCCTAAACCCGCCGAGCGTGTGCCGCGGCAAGCCGTTCTGGGCGTGGAACGGCCAGCTGGAGGAGGGAGAACTGCGCCGTCAGATCCGGGTCATGCGCGACATGGGGCTCGGCGGCTTCTTCATGCACTCGCGCACGGGATTGGCCACCCCCTATCTGGGCGACGAGTGGTTCCGTTTGGTCAGGGCGTGTTGCGACGAGGCGGCCCGGCACGGCCTGGAGGCATGGCTGTACGATGAGGATCGCTGGCCATCGGGTTCCGCAGGGGGACTGGTCACACGCGATCCCCGTTTCCGCATGCGGCGGTTGCGAATGGATATCTTCCCCGTCGACGGATTTCAATGGCCCGATGACTGCCTGTGCGCCTTCAGCGCTCGCATCGACGGCCCCAGCGCCTATGGCGCGCGCCGGCTTTTCCCCGGCGATTCCCTGTCATCCGCTGACGCTTTGACGAAGGTCCTGGTCTTCACTTGCGTAACCGTCAAAGAGCGGGACGCCTTCAACGGGCAGACCTATCTGGACACCCTTTCGCGAGAGGCGGTGCGGGCGTTCATCGAAGTCACTCACGAACGCTATGGCAAGGAGGTCGCGCCCTGGTTGGGGAACGTCTGCCCCGGCATATTCACCGACGAGCCGCATCACGGCGGACTGATGACCGACATCCCGCGATGGTCCTCGATCCCCGGTCCCGCCGGCTCGGTCTCGGCGCCATGGACGAACCAACTCCCGGAGGTCTTCCAGGAACGCTATGGCTACGACATTCTCGATCACCTGCCCGCCGTCTTCTTCGACCTCGAAGGAGTTCCGGTTCAGCGGGCGCGTCACCATTTCCACGACTGCCGGACCCACATGTTCTGCGACGCCTTTGCGCGGCAAATCGGCGAATGGTGCGAGGCCAAGGGAATGGCGCACACGGGGCACCTGTTCTGCGAGTCGCCGTTGAGTCTGCAGATGGCGATGGTGGGATCGGCCCTTCGTTTCTACGAGCACATGCAGGCGCCGGGAATCGACATTCTCAAGGAGACCAACTACTCCTTTGAAACCGCCAAGCAGTGCGCGTCGGTTCAGCATCAATGCGGCCGGCGCTGGATGTTGTCGGAGTTGTATGGCGTCACCGGCTGGGGCTTTTCCTTCGAAGGCCACAAAGCGGCGGGCGACTGGCAGGCGGCGCTGGGGGTCAACCTGCGATGCCAGCACCTGGCGTGGTACACGATGGAGGGCGAGGGGAAGCGCGATTGTCCGGGGTCGATCCATTTCCAATCGCCGTGGTGGGATCAATATCGCAAGGTAGAGGATTACTTTGCGCGCGTCGGGGTCGTGATGAGCCGGGGCGCGGCCGTCCGCCGCCTGCTGGTCGTCAGTCCCATTGAGAGTGCGTGGCAGGTGGCGAAGTTCGGCTGGCAGCAGCGAAAGGAGCATCGCGCCTTCGACGCGGAAGTCCGGGACGTGACCGATTGGCTTGTGAAGAGCCATATCGATTTCGATTTCGGCGATGAGGAAATGCTCTCGCGACTGGGGTCGATCCGAAGCGAAGCGGGAAAGCCCCGCCTCATTGTCGGCAAAGCCTCCTACGATGTGATGCTGATTCCTCCCGTCACGACCATTCGTTCGACCACGCTCGCTCTGGCGCGCCGGTTCCTGGAGGCTGGCGGAATCGTCGTCATGGCGGGACTGCCGCCGGACTACGTGGACGCCGTTCGCGATTCCGCGGCGCGAGACTTGGCCAGAACCTGCGTTCGATCCCCATTCCGGCGCACGGCCATTCTGAAAGCCGTCGAACCGGCGCGGACCCTGAGTATCCTTGATTCGAAAGGCCGCGAAGCGCCTTCGATCCTCTATCTCCTGCACGAAGAGGATGGGGAGCGCGGATTGTTCCTCTGCAATATCGATCGAAAGAAACCCGAGGCGAACATCACGATCCGCATGTCGATGAGCGACGGCGCATCGGTGGGGAACGCGACCGCCGAGGAATGGGATGCGGAGACCGGCAACGTATACGCCGCCGAATCGCGCGTCGACGGGCAATTCCTGGAGATTCGGACGGACTTCCTGCCCTCCGGCAGCCGCCTGTTCGTCCTGCCCAAGGCGCCAGGGTCTGAACTGGCGCGCCGTCCCATGATCGCGCGAATCCTCGACGAGGCGCCGTTGAAAGGCCCTTGGGAATACACGCTCTCGGAGCCGAATGCCCTGCCGCTCGACAGGGCGCGGTTTCGGATCGGCGCCGGCCCGTGGCAGGATCGCCGCGAAGTCCTCAAGATCGATCAAGCGGTCCGCGACGCGCTGGGGATCGATCATCGCGGAGGAAACATGGTCCAGCCGTGGGCGCGCGCCGATTCTGATCTCCCACCGAAGCGGGTTGCCGTGGATATGGAATTCCCGTTTCTCATTCGCGACCTGCCATCGGCGGCGGTCGACCTGGCCATCGAACGGCCCGAGCGCTATCGCATTCGCTTGAATGGCCACGAAGTCCGCTCCGGCGAGGGCGGCGGCGGCTGGTGGGTGGATCCTTCGTTGCGGCGCCTCGGCCTCCAATCGGCGTGGCTGCGCGCGGGCCGAAACCTTCTGACGCTGGCCATTGACTACAGCCCGGATGACGGCCTCGAGGCGCTGTTCCTGCGGGGGCATTTCGGCGTGGACATCAGGGGCGAGGAGCCGGAGATCACGAAGCCGCCGCATTCGCTCAAGGTGGGAGACTGGGTCGCGCAGGGCTTGCCCTTCTATTCCGGCAATGTCCTTTACCGCCGCCGGATTCGCGTACCGCGCGAACCCGGGGAGCGCGTGTTTGTCGCGTTGCCGCGGTTTGCGGGCGCGTGCGCGCGGGTCGTTGTCGATGGAAGGGCAGTCGATACGCTCGCATGGCCGCCCTATGAGGCCGACATCACCGGCGCGTTGGTCGGAGAGGAAGCGGAACTCGGAATCGAAGTCTATGGCTCGCGGCGCAACGCGTTCGGTCCGCTCCACTGGAACACGCGGACACGCATCGGCACCGGCCCCGGCCAATTCCTGACCGAGGGCGCGGAATGGACAGATCGCTACGTTCTTGAACCATACGGTTTGCTCAAGGCGCCGATCCTGCGCCGCGCGGAATGACGCGTTGGCGTTGCTAAGAGGAGCATATCGTTGCTTACATGTTCAGGGAGACGAAAGAGGACTCCGCGCGGATGACGCGCCATGGTTAAGTGTCATCTTCGAATCGCTCGGAGCATCGAACTCAATAATGACCACCTGGGAGGCGAAAACCATGCGAATTCGGCGAGGACTCGCGCTATGTGTGTGCGTCATGTATTTCCTGCCGCTGGCACCCCTTCGCGCCGCCGAGCCGCCGGCGGCGGTGGCCGTCGCCATTGAGACGAGCTCGGCCCGGCCGCTGCGCCCGCGGCTTCTGGGCGCCAATCAGAACTTCATGACCCGGCCTTACGGTTACCAGACGCCGCAGGTCATCGACCTGACGCGGGAGCTGCGTCTGAACCTGTTGCGGTATCCGGCGGGAGGACAGAGCAACATTTGGGATTGGGAGGCGGCGAACTATATGCCGGCGGAAGCCGTGGCGGCGATGCGCCAGGCGCAGCACGCATCGGGCTTCCAGCCTCAAAACGAGGCGGAAGGCGGCGAGGCGGCGCATCAATACATCGAAACGCGCCACCCGGACAAAGGCCTCTCCGTCGACAACTTCATGGCCTTTTGCGCCAAGATGGACCCGCCGCTCCAGCCCGTCTGGGTCGCCAACGTGTTGACCGGCTTGCCCGAGAAGAGCGCGGCCTGGGTCGCCTACAACAAGCGGAAGGGCTATCCCAACGGATTGTGGGAATTGGGCAATGAGCATTACTTGCGAGGGTCGATGTTCAAATATCCCACGGCGGCCGACTACCTGCGCGAGGGCGAGGCCCATGCCAAGGCGATGCGGGCCGCCGATCCGACGGCCCGCATCAGCGTGACGGCCGCCGAAATCCACAAACTTGGCTCATTCCAGGGAGCGGAGCTGTCGGACGTCGAATCCGTCATGCTGGCATGGAACGAGGGGCTGGCGAAGGGGCGCTTCTACGACGCCATCAGCGTCCATGACTATTTTCCGGTCAGCCAGGCCCAGGCGCTCGCCGCGTCGGAAGACACGATGTATCGCTTTCTGATGGCGCGCGTGCCCGTCCAGTTCCCCATTCTTGTCGACTACTACCGCAAGACGTTTGGCGCCGATGTCAAAATGTGGATCACCGAATGGAACATAAGCCCCCTCTACAAACGGTACGGCGATCCGGCGGCGCGCCGGTCGCAGCCCGTCCGAATTCTCAAGTCGCTGGCCCATTGCCTGTACGTGGCCGACTGGCTGCTGACGGCGACGGACTACCCGGACACGGTCGAACTGGCCTGCCTGCACGTCTTGGCCGCCGACTACGCCCGCGGCTTGTTCGGCGCCGAGCCGCCCGAAGAACAGAATCTTGACAAGCCGTTTGTCCGCACGCCGCCGTTCCAGGCGATGCGGATGCTGGGCGAGGCGTGGCAGGGCAGCGACGCGACGGTCGCGCCGGCGTTGGAGGGCGTCGAGGCAATGTCCGGCGGGCTGGACTTGAAGGACTACTCGTTCCCGGCCCTGACCGCCCGCGTTTTCATGAAGGGCCGCCAGCCGCGCGCCCTCGTCGTCATCAACAAGAGCGCCCAGCCCCGCGCCCTGACGGTCACCGTGGACGGGAAGCCGCTAACCGGCAAGGTCTCGCAAGAGACGCTCACCGCGACGGAGCGCATTGAGGGCTTTAGGAAACCGGCGGCCGAAGACGAGAACCGATGGCGCCCGAAGGTTGACCTGGAGACTCGAAGCGTCCCGGCCGGCCAGATCGTCGCTCCGGCATACAGTCTGTCGCTGGTCCGCCTGGCCGCCGCGCCCGGCGAATGAATATCCGTCCGAAAGGAGGAGAAGCGCTATGAAGCCGTGCTTCATCGCAGCTGCTCTGTGGCTGGGAGCGTCTGCTCTCGTTTGGCCGCAGGAAAGCGGCAATAAAGGGGCCGCTGGCGACAGGGCCCGATCCAAAACTGCCGCCCGAATCGCCGCAAAGAAGGCCGCCCGAGTCGGCAACGCCGAGGCAGGCACGTCGCCCACCCTGGAGAACATGGCCTATGGCGATCACGCGAAGCACCGGATTGATCTGTGGCTGGCGAAGTCGGATCAGCCTGCGCCGCTGCTGGCCTTTTTCCACGGCGGCGGTGGGGACAAGATGCAATATCGCGGCAACAAGCTTCTCGAATTCTGCCTGCAAAACGGGATCTCCTGCGCCTCGGTCAACTACCGCGAGAACAACCAATGGCCGTTCCCCATCCCGATGGAAGACGCGGCGCGGGCCATTCAGTTCCTGCGTCTCCACGCCGCCGACTATCACATCGATCCCAAGCGGGTCGCGACGTGGGGGACCTCGCTGGGAGCGAACGTGACGACCTGGCTCGGATATCACGACGACCTGGCCAAGCCTGACAGCAAGGACCCCGTCGAACGCGAATCGACCCGCCTCCTGTTCGTAGTGACTTCCGCCGGACAGACATTTAATGATATGCAATTGTTCCGCGAGCGCGTGTATCCGTATAACATACCCGGCGCGTCGGAAGGCGGCGGCGCCAACACGGATCGAACCAAGGCCCACGAACTGTCGGCTATCTATCACGTGACCAAGGACGACCCGCCGATCTTTATGACGTATGGGATTGCCTTGCAGCCGCTTCCGTTGCCTAAAGACACGCCCCGCGGGGAACT
>JAPLSS010000404.1 GCA_026398515.1 Candidatus Sumerlaeota bacterium
CGGTGGCCGCCGGGCCGGGCTTGCGCGCGGTGGCCTTGTTCAACCTCGAAGGCAAGCGGCTCGCCGAGGGCGGCTCGATGCCCGACGGCGTGACCCCCTCCCAACAGCCTCAGTGGCTTGACGGCGGCCTGCTCGTCAGTCACGAAGCCCGGTTCAATATCGACGAAGCGCTTCCCGGCGGCCCTCCGGCGCCGCGGTTTGGCCGCATGGGCCCCCCGCCGGGGCTGGGGCCTCCCGCGCTGCGAGGCCCGGTCGAGCGCGACCCGGCCGAGGAACTCCTCAAGGGTCCCGTCCTGCTGGCGGCGCTGCTCGACGATTCCCCCTATCGCCGCGCGGTGGGCGCGGCGCGGACGCGCTTCATCGTCTCTTCTCTTATCACCCTCAGCGCCGTGCTGATGGGCCTGGCGCTGGTGGCGCTCATCCAGCGGCATGGCCGGCTGGCCGCCGAACTCGGCATGGCGCGCGAACGCGAGAAGCGCCTGGAGGAGTTGACGCGTCTGGGCGCGGGCCTGGCGCACGAGACGAAGAACCCGCTCAACCTGATCCGCGGCCTGGCTCAGCAATGGCTGGCGCGCTTCCCCGGAGATTCCGAGGCCCACGGCCGCGCGCAACAGATCATCGACGAAGCCGACCGCGTCGTCGGGCGGATCAACTCGTTCCTGAACTACTCGCGCCCGCCGCTGCGGAGAATGGAAGAGGCGGACTTGGGCCAGTTGCTCGCCGAAATGGCCGCGGTCTTCCGCGACGAAGCCGCCGCCAAAGGCGTCACGCTTCGCGTCGAGGGCCAATCGGCGCGCGTCCAGGCCGATTCCGACATGCTGCGCCAGGTCGCGGCCAATCTCCTGGCCAACGCGCTGCAGGCGTGCCGCGAGGGCGATTCCATCGAAATCGCTTTGAAATCCGACGCGCGCGGCCGGTTCAGTTTCTCGGTGCGCGACACGGGCGAAGGCATCGCGCCGGAGGACCTGCCGCAAGTGGCCAAGCCCTATTTCACGCGCCGCGCGGGCGGCACGGGGCTGGGGCTTGCCATTGTCGAGCAGATCGCCCAGGCTCACGGCTGGCGCCTGGAGATCGAATCCGCCGCCGGGCAAGGCACGACCGCCCGCATCGCCGGGATGCAGGAAGCGGCGTAGGCGTTGAAGGCCTCCAGCAAATGGATGTCCGCAAGCCCCTCACCATCGCCGTCGTCGACGACGACCCCGAGCAGCGCCGCCTCTTGCGCGGGGCGTTGGAGGACGCGGGCTATTCCGTGGTCGAAGCCGCCGACGGCGCGCAAGCGGTCGAACTGGCGCGCTCGCGGCCGCTGGACGCCATGGCGCTCGACGTGCGCATGCCCGGCCTGAGCGGCCTCGAAGCGCTCGAACGCATCAAGGCCGAGCGAGCGGAAATCGTCGTCGTTCTCCTGACCGCCTATATCGACGTCCGCGACGCCGTGTCCGCCATCAAGACCGGCGCGCACGATTACCTGGAAAAACCCATCGATCTGGACGAGCTGGTCATTGCCTTCGACGAGGCGCTGGGCGTCGCGCGCGCCGGCCTGCCCGGGGCCGCCGACGCCGAAGCCCCGCTGCCGAAGGACGTCGTGGCCGAAAGCGCGGAGATGCGCGCCGTCTTCCGCGAGGCGTTGCGCGTCGCGCCGACCGACGCGACCGTTCTCATCTTCGGCGAAAGCGGCGTGGGCAAGGAGGTCGTCGCGCGCCACATTCACCAAAACAGCCGGCGCGCGGGCGGCCGCTTCGTCGCGGTCAACTGCGCGGCGCTGCCCGAGAACCTGATCGAAAGCGAGCTGTTCGGCCACGAGAAGGGCGCCTTCACCGGGGCCGTTTCGCTCACGAAGGGCCGGTTTGAAGAAGCCGACGGGGGCACGCTCCTGCTGGACGAAATCGGCGAGATGCCCCTGGCGCTGCAACCCAAGCTCCTGCGCGTCTTGGAGGAGCGGCGCGTCCGGCGCGTCGGCGGCGGGCGCGACGTTCCCGTCGACGCGCGGGTGATCGCGGCGACCAATCGCCCCCTGGAGGACGACGCGCGCGAGGGCCGTTTCCGCGAGGACCTTCTGTACCGGCTCAACGTCTTCGCCCTGCGTATTCCCCCGTTGCGCCGGCGGCGCGAAGACATCCTGCCGCTCGCCGACCAATTTCTCGTTCAGCAGGGCCTGCGCGAAAAGCGCTTCTCGCCCGCCGCGCAACGCCTCCTCGTCGAGCACGCCTGGCCCGGCAACGTGCGCGAGTTGCGCAACGCCGTCGTCCGTTCCGCCATCTTGTCGCGCGGCTCCCTGATTCTCCCCGACGACCTGCCCGAATCCGTCCGCTCCCCGCGCGCGCCGTCCGACCGGTCCGCGAACGTCCTTGTCGGCGACATGGAGGAAATCCAGAAACGCGCGATCCTCCACGCGCTCCAGGAATCTAACGGCAACAAAACGCAAGCCGCCAAACGCCTGGGCATCAGCCGCCGCAACTTAATCTACAAACTGCGGTCGTATGGGATGTGAAAGAAAGGGCGCCGTAGCGAGGGGGGATGCGCCCGTCAGGGAGTTGGGAAACGGTTTTCTCTATCTGCGGGGACTGCACCGGGTGTATAGGAAGAAAGGGGTGGAAGCCGGCTGCATGATCGCTTGCCCTGTCTGTGACTCCAACATGACTATGTGATGTCTTCCGTCCGTCGTGCGAGCCGCGTTCCATGGAATCTTCCCGCTTTTGGGGGGCCTTGGCCGTCGGCTTCTTAGACCGGCTCGCAACTTGGCGCAGCCAACGCCAAGATGATCTGCTCTTCTATGAAATCTTGCGCAAAAAGCGCAGGATTCTTGAGAAAAAGGCCTAAGGCCGGAAAGGAAGCGCAAGATGAAGGCAGATCGTCAGGGCAAAATGCAATCCATCCCGGGATTCCGGCGCCTGGCATCGGCCATTCTTCTCGCTTTGGCCGTGGGCCCAACGTCGGCGTCGGCGGCGCAATCGCCGCAGGCAGCCGCTCCATCGGCTGCAAGCGGGCCTTCTCGAGGCCAAGTCCTCACGACGGACGAGGCCATTTCGCTCCCCATCACGATCCCCCAGACTCTAGCGGTTGAAGCGCGCGCGGATGGGGAGCGCATTCAGCTTCCTGGACTGTTTCTCGGCGGCGCGCCGGGCGATCCGCAATTGCCCTTCTATGAGTTTTGTTTCCTGCTGCCCGAGAACGTGGTCCCTGGGAGCGCTCGGGCTTCCTTGGACAAGGCGGTCTGGGAGTTGCTCCCTGGCGAGTTTGATGTCGCCCCCGCCCCGCCGGCCGCCACCTGGATGGAAGGCAAGATGGTCTTTGGATGGGGAGACAAAGACCCGGCGAACATCGTCAACGGGCGCGACATGAGCGTCTACGAAGCCAACGCCGACTTTCCCCCGAACCCCTTGGGCGCGTTGCGGTCATCGAAGCACCGGGAGTGGAATCTCGGATACGTCTCTCTGACACCCGTGGCGTACAATCCCGTCGCCAAACGCGTCCGGACGCTGAAATCGGCGACGATTCGCCTCGCTTTCGCGCGCGAGTCGCAGGCCAAAGCCGCCGCGTCCGTGTCCCGATCTCCGGCGCCGAAAAGCGAGAGCCGCTGGCGGCGAATCGTCCCGCGCTTGGAGAACCCCGGCGACCGCCAGGCCTTCTACCCCTTGGGCGCCCCGGCGCCCTCCGGCGGGGCGCCCTCCGCGGTGACGGCGGACTATGTGATTGTCACAACCTCCAATATCCAAAGCAGCAGCACGAAACTCTCTGCCCTGGCGACACACAAGGGATCGCGCGGCTTCACGGTGAGCGTGATCACCGAATCCGCCTCCACGGCCGACGACACCCACTATCTCAGCGGCGCCTCGGCCGCGGCCCGGGCCGCCAATATTCGCAGCTGGCTCAAGACCAATCAGGCCAGCATCGACTACGTGTTGCTGATCGGCGACCCGGACCCCTCGACGTTCACGAGCAACCGAAGCATCCCCATGCTGAATTGCTACCCAAACAGCGCCGATCATACGGCGACCTAT
>JAPLSS010000857.1 GCA_026398515.1 Candidatus Sumerlaeota bacterium
GAAAACCGCACGCACGGTTCGATGAGGGGGCGCAGGAAACGGGACGCACGGTCCGACGGCTCTTTGCCACGCCACTGGAAACGGTCGACACACCGGAAGCCGCTGACCTAAACACACCCGCGCCTGCGCTCTACTCTACCCTTGCGCTAAGGCAGCCCTTCGCCCGCCGGAACCAACCCCGCGCCATAAACGTACAGGTTGCGGTCTTCGGGCGGATTGGCTTGGGGATGCGACTTGTCGTTGGTGAACCAGACCTGCAATTGCGCCGGCGCTGCGTCCGGCGCCGCGGGGACATCGACAATGGCCACGGTCGGAACGAGCGAGTCGACGTAGAAGCGCCGCGTTTGGCCGCCCCAGCGGATCTCCGCCCATGCCCCGACGCCGTCGCACTTCGTGGCGGCCAGGCACACGAGAAGCTTCGCCGGCGCGGACGGCGGACGCAAGGAGGCGGCCACGCAGCCATTGCTAACCAGGAGGTTGCCGAAGGGTCGCGCAGGATCGTCCTGGAAGCGGAAGTCGGCGGTCGAAGCCCACTCCACGCCGGGGGCCATTTGTCGGGCCAGTTCCTGGAGAAGCGCCGCGGTTGGCGCATTGCCCGTGGCGCCGCGCCGGGCGCGTTCGGCGTAAAAGCGGGCGACCAGCGATTGCGGCGCGGCCTCCCGCGCCGCTTCATACGCCGTGCTTGCATCTTGCGGACGGCTTCGGTCTTCCAGCGCGCGCCCGAACGCGACCAGCGCCGGCGCGTCGCCCGATCTCTTCAACTCTTCCAGCAAATGAAGAGTCGCCTCCGGCGTGGCGTCTCCCGCGAATCGCTCCAGCGCGAGAACGACGCCCTCGCCCGGCGGGCTGGACAACGGCTGTCCCGCGCCGGCCGCCTTGATCCATTCGGAGGACACGGCGTCTTCGTCCAGCAACGAATCGGCGTCGCCGCCCCGGAAACGAATTTCGTCCAACAGCCAGCGCACGGATTCGCCGTCGCCCAAGGCGCGGTAGGCGCGCGCCAGGTCCAGCCACGGCTCCAGCGAATTCGGACGCGCGGCCCGGGCCCGATTCAGCGGATCCACGGCCTCGGCCGGCCGGCCGGCGCGCAAGAAGGCGCGCCCCAGCCACAACGCGCTGAAAAACGTTTCCCGTTCGCCGGAGAACGAGGCGCCCTTGAGCGAGTCGATGGCCTGGTTCCAGTTATTGTTCTGAAGCGCCAGTCCGCCCTGGGCGAACCGCAGCAGCAGGGGATCGGCGCCGCGCGCCTCGCCGTAGCGTTTCAACCACGGGCGCGCCCGCGAGTCCTCCCTCAGCTCCAAGGCGGAGAACGCGGCCTGCAGCCAGGCGTCCGGGCCTCCCCAGGGCTTCTCGCCCAATCGCTCCGCCGCGGCGAGGCAGTCCGCATAGGCGCCGGACTGGAAGAAGGCCTTCAGGCGCAACGTGTCGGCTTCGGTCTCGCTCATGCCCCATTGGCGCGCCTGAGCGATGCGAGCCAACGCCCGGTCCGGCGCTCCGTGCAAGAGATAGTAGCGGGCGTTGTTGGCAAGGAGCCACGGCGCGGCGGCGAGCAGCCCGGCCGCCGCCAGCAGCGCCACAATCCCCAGCGCGATCAGCCGCCGGGCGTTGATCTGGCGCGCCGCGCGACCGGAAGACTGTTGGGAAGCGCCGTTCACTCCGCCCACTTCATCGACTCCGTCCGCCCCGTCCAACGCGGTCTCAATCGGCGATTAATGTTCCGGTTCAATACACCGTCTGCCCCGCCGTCGGCGTCAGACGGCCGCTCTCGACTTCATTCAGGCGCGCGCTCCATTCGCCCAGCCAGCTTCGCCAATCCACCTTCTCATAAAGCGCCTCGGGCAGCAAAGGACTTCGCGGCAGTTGCAGAAACTCGTAAAAGGAATGCAGCGCCTGCCGGTAGCGCCCCTGCAGTTCATACGCCTTGCCCAGGACCCAGCGCATCTCCGCGGTCGGCTCGCCGTGCGCCAGGCAGGCCTTGGCCAGACGCTCGGCGCGGTCCGGCGCGTTCAGGTCCACGACGCTCAGATAGCCAAGCCAGTACAGCGCCTCGCGGTCCCGGGGCGCGCAGAGCAGCGCCGTCTCGAAGGCGCGCTGAGCGCGGGGGATGTCGCCGGCCTGCAGGCAGGCGCCGGCCAGGCGCTTCGCCGTGGTCGGGTCGGAGCGCAGCTCCAGGCTTTTCTGATAGAATTCGATCGCGGGACGCCATTCGCCCTTCGCGGCGCGGTCGCGCCCCAGGGCGGCATACGCCTCCGCGTTGAAGGGGTCCCACTGCGCGGCCCGTTCCAGCGGCGCCGCGCGGCGGCCGGTTTTGCCCGGCGGCGCGCGGAGGAGACTCTCGGCCACGAGGGCGCGCGCCGCGGTCCACCCCGCCCCCGCCCACAAGGCCAGGAGAGCGGCGTGCGCGAGGCGAGAAGCGAAGCTCATGGCCAATCATCCCCCGGCGGCGCTCGTCGCGCCGCTCCACTCGTTCGATCGTCGTTACGGTAGCGAAAGCCGAACAAGCGAGTCAAATCCCCTCTGATTCCATGCTTGATCCCCATTCGGGGGGCGCCTATCATTCGGCCCTGGCTTTTCGCCGGGGGAGAATGAGAAACGGCCGCACGGCGGCGATGAACCCGCCGGGGCCGGAGCCGACGGGCCGTGTGCCAAACAGGCCCGCGCGTGGAAAGGAAACCTGCAATGATGAGTCAACCTGGGTTGGGCAAGTCCTCCATGAGGATGCTGCTGGTGGTTCTACTGAGTGTCGCCGCGTTGACATGGAGCGGATGCAAGTCGGCGGAGCAGAAACACTACGAAGCCGGGAAGACCGCCGCGGAGCAGGGAGACTACAATAAGGCCGTCCAGGAGTTCGAACTGGCCCTCGCGGCCAACCCCAACAACGTCAAGGCGCACTTTCGCGTCGCGGAAATCTACAAAGATCACTCGAAAAGCCTGAAGAAAGCGCGGGAACACTTCCGCAAGGTCGTCGAACTCCAACCGACTTACGCTACGGCCTGGGAAGGGCTCAAGGACGTCTATCTGGCCGAGAACGATGTGGATTCCGCCATCATCGCTTTGCAGGATGGGCTGAAGAAAGGCGCTTGGGACGACAAGCCCGACCGCAAGGAAGACATTCAGGCTGAACTGCAGAAAATGCTGGAGAAGCAAAAGGAAGCCAAGGGCGCCGCGAGCGGCCCGGCCGCCAGCGGTCCGGCGGCCAGCAGCCCCGCCGCCGCGGGCGAGAAGCCGGCGGCCGGCGCGCAACCGGCCGGCGCAGGGGCCAAGAAGGCCAAATCGAAAACCAAATCGGCGGCCGGCGCCAAGCCCGTCGAGAGCGCCCCGGCAGGCGAGCCGAACGCGGAAGGCGAATAAGAGAAGAGGGCAGCCATCGAAGGGCCGGAGATGTCCGTCCCGCCGGGACGAACCAACGCCCGCATGGAGAGCAAGTTTGCCGCGCGACCCATAAGTCCTATAAGTCTTACGGGTCTTCTGGGTCTTCTGGGTCGCGCTCCAAACTTGGAGTCTCCTCCCGGCCCCAACAAGCCAGAACGATTGGGCCGAACCGATGAGGAACGTTCACCGACAGTTCCGGCCAAGTTGTCCCATGCGCCGTCTCGAAGCCAGCGCGGCGGCGTTGGCCTTGTGTTTCGCCGTGGGAATGGCGGGGCGCGCGATCGCGCAGGCTCCTCAGCCGACTCCCGCGCAGCCGACTCCCGCACAACCCGCCCTCCCCCAACCGCCTGCCGCGGAGTCCACTCCAGCCGCCGCCGCCACGCCGCCGCCGCAAGCCACGCCCAAACCGATGACCCGCGAGGAATGGATCGCGAAGATCGAGCAGGACATCAAAGCCAGCGAAAGCCTCCAGAAGAAGAAAGTGGAAGAAGCTCGACTAAAGGCCCAGCAGCAGGCCCAGCAAGCCGACGCCATCAACCAGATGAAGCCGGAGGAGCTGGCGCTGAGGAACACTTCCCAAGTCGCGGTCGTGTACTTTGACCCGCCCGACCGCGTCGCCGAGGTCGGAATTCCCTTCTCCACCGACGTGGTCATCCGTTGCCGCGCCCAACGCGCCTTCGACGTAGTGGACCTGGTGTTCTCGTTTCAGCCGGAGGTCCTGCGCCCGACGGCCGTGTACGACGATCAACTGCGGTCGCGCGAGGACGAGAAGCCGCGCTTCGAAACCAACCTCGACGAAGGCTGGATGCGCTATCGCGCGCGTCTGACGCCGCCGATCCGCTTTTTCACCCAGCGGCTGCTGACCATCGTCTGGATGCCGCTCAAGATGGCGGATTTCACCTCCGTCGCCCTCGAGACCCCCGAGATGCGCTCCTCCGTCCGCATGGGCGCGAAAGACCTGCTGACCGACGAGCTCCTGCCGCACGGAGGAATCCTGCCGCTCAGCGTGGCGATCAACAGCCCCAAACCGAACCCGGGCCGGGGCTTCTTGATGCCCGGGTCGGCCGCCATCAAGGCCCTGCCCAGCTTCAGCGGGGGACCCGTGTGGCTGGAGATGGTCGGGCCGGCCGAGCCGGTCGAGCCCGGCCAGGAGTTTGACGTCAAGATTTACCTGCACAATCCCGACAAGTCGCTGTTCGACCTGGTCTCGCTGTGGATTCAGTTTCCCCGGGATCGCGCCGAAATCCTGGATTGGGATCGCGGGAATTGGATTCGCACCGGCGTGAACATCCATGACGGCGCGTGCCACGAAACCTTCCCGTTCGATTTCCACCTCCGCGACGAAGTCTCGCAGGCCACCGGCGACATTGTGTACCGCATGGGCGCCTCTCACGCGCAGATCTCCTCCGAAGGCCTGCTCGCCGAATTCCGGGCGCGCGCCCTGGCGCCGGTGTCGATCAACGATTTCAACTTCGTCTACGGGCCGGAGGGCAGCGTGGTGACAACCGACGTGTCGTTCCTGGGCGTCAGCTTAATGAACCCTTCCTCCGGCGCCTCCGCCTCCGAACCGACCCCGGCGCCGGCCCCGGAAATCCCTCTCGCGCCGGGCGCGGGACTCTGATCCCAATGCCGTATTGAGGTAAAGCCAAATGGCGCGCGCGCCGTCCATGGAAGACCTGCGCCGCTGGCGGCGCGTGGAGCGCGGCGAGCTTCCGCCGGCGCCCGCCGACGCGCCCCGGGTCGCTCTCGTGTATCCCAACTCGTACGCCGTGGGCATGTCGTCGCTGGGCTATCAGACGGCGTTGGCCGTCGCGCGCCGCGAGGGCCTGGCGGCCGAGCGGTTCTTCGCGCTGGCGCCGCCCGTTTCGGTGGATTCCGAAGAGCCAATCCGCCGCTTCGATGTCATCGCGTTTTCGGTGGCCTTCGAATTGGACTGGCTCCACGTGCTGCAATTCCTGCGCGCGGCGAAAGTCCCGTTGCGCTCAGAGGAACGCGGGCCGCGCGATCCGCTCGTCGTGATGGGCGGAGTCTGCGTGTGCGTCAACCGCGCGCCGATCTGGCCGTTCGCCGACGTGATCGCGCATGGCGAGGCCGAAGCGATCCTGCCGCCGATGGCCGCCGCGTTGCGACGCGCCGGCGCCACGCGCGCTCAGCTGCTGGTCGAGTTGGGCGCGATTCCCGGAGTCGAAATCACCGCCGGGTGCGCCCGCGCGTATGGGCTGGAGCAGTGGGCCGACCGGGACGGAGGCGGCCTTCCCCCGCTGCCCGCTCCGGCGCTCGCCCTCGACCTCGACGCCGAGCCGTGCGTGACGCGGATTGTTTCGCCCGAAGCCGAGTTCGCCGACATGGCGCTCATCGGCCTGGCCCGCGGCTGCCCCCATCGCTGCACCTTCTGCTGGATCGGCAACAACGCGCTGGGTTGCCGGACGGCCTCGCGCGAGACGGTCTCGCGCGCGGCGGACTATGCATTGCGCTGGACGGACCGCATTGGGCTGGTGGCCTCTGCCGTCGGCGCGCATCCGCAGATCGACGACATCTGCCGCGACCTGCTCGAACGCGGCGCGAAGGTTTCCTATTCCTCTCTGCGCGTCGAGGAGGTCACGCCGGCGATGCTCGACGCGCTCGCGGCGGGCGGTCAGAAGACGATCACCCTGGCCCCGGAGGCCGGCGCGCCGCGTGTGCGCCGCCTGCTCGGGAAGCGCCTGGACGACGAACAGATTCTCGAAGTCGTCGACGCGGCGCTGGAGCGCGGAATGCTGTCGATCAAGCTGTATTTCATGATCGGCATTCCCACGGAGACCGAGGACGAGGCGGACGCCATCGTCGGCCTCGTCGAACGCGTCCGCTCTCGCATGGCGGCGTCGGGACGCGGCTCCGGCGCCTTGGGCGCCGTCTCGGTCAACCTCGGCCTGTTCACCCCGAAGCCGAATCTGCCGCTGCTGCGCGTGCCGCAAACGGCGGACTTCGCGACGGTTTCCCGGCGCTTGCGGCGAGTGGCGAACGCGCTGCGGCGCCTGCCCAACACGCGCGTCATGGCCTCCAGCCCCGAGCTCAGCGGCGCGCAGGCCATTCTCGCCCTGGGCGGCCCGGAGACGGCGGAGTTCCTGCTGGACGCGCTTGAGTTCGGCGGCGATTGGCGCAAGGCGTTCCGTAAGTTTCGGACTGTCAAGCGTGATTTTGGCGATTATCAACCACGGAATACACGGAACACGCGGAAACCGAACTCATTCGGCGAGTGACGCTTCTCACTTGGCCGGCGAGGGGCGAAGGAAACTCAACACGTTGTCCTTCCGTGTGTTCCGTGTGTTCCGTGGTTCTCAGTCGGTTTTTAAGGTCAACTTGGTCTACGGTCCCAGATAGGGTTTCATCTTGTCGGCGATCCGCTCGGCGATCAGGGCGTAGCCTTTGTCGTTGGGATGGATCGGATCGGCTTTCATCGAGGGGTTGAAAAAAATGCCGCTCAACACGTCGGGGACAAACAGGCAATCGCAGTCCCTCGCCACGCGCTCGAACATGCTTTCGTACCCGTCGCCGGGCGTTCCCGAAAACCCGACGAGAACGACCATCGCCCGGGCGCGCTGAATGCGTTGCACGATTTGGCGCAGATCGGCCTCGGAGCGCTCCAACGGGATCTTCTGCAACCGGTCGTTTCCGCCCAGAAACACGATCACCGTCCCTGGGCCGCGCGCCAGCAGCCGGTCCACCCGCAGCAGGCCGTCATGGATCGTCTCGCCCGAGGCGCCCGCGTTGAGGACCGGACGCCTGATCAGGCGGCTGAGTTGCGAAGGCAGGTCCTGCCCCGCCGACGCCCCGACCCCGGCGGTCATGCTGTCCCCAAGCATGACGAGGCGCGGGTTGGGCGGCGGGCTGTTGGCGACGTAGCCCTGTTGGAACGGGCGCAGCCACCAGGCCGCCGCGGCCGCGACGAGCAGGAGGGTGATCCAGATCCAGCGCTTTCGAATGCGCATGCGAGTGGCCGGCCAAACTCCGCCGTTCGGGAGATCCCTACCGCGCTTTCTTGCGGTTGCGGCCTTCCTGGGTCAGGTCCACGATCCGGCCGTTTTTGATCACGTAGACCGGCGTCCCGGTTTGTCGCCCCAGTTCCAGGGCCCGCCGCGCCGCCCGGCGAAGCGCGCGGCCTACGGCAAGGATGTCCGGATCCTTCGATCCTTGCGTTTGCTTGTTCATGGGTTATCTCCTGAAGCCGTCACAACGAACTCTAGCTCGCCGCCATCTTACGCCCCTGTCCAAAAACCTCAATAGGAACTCCATGGCAGAACGAAAACCGCCACCCGCCGCCCTCCCGCCCGGCGAATCCAGTTGCGCTCCGGGGCCGTCCGTTCTAGCATCCGCCCCTATAGTGGCGGGCAAAGCGCAAGGCGGAACATCTCTTGCGTAACGCGGCCAGACGAAGTGGCAGGGTCCAGGGGATTCGCGTCCCTTTCGAGCCGCGAGAAACCATCTCCGCATGGACGGCGCCGTCCGCCGTCTCCAATTCCCGCGCCGGCGCTGAGGCGTAACGAGGCTTGTCATGCAAAACGCGGCCGCTCTGGTCCTGGCCGGCGGGCACAACGAGGGATTCGGCGTCCTGACGTCGAAACGGGCCAAGGCCGCTCTCCCCTACGCCGGCCACTATCGGCTCATCGACTTCACGCTGTCCAACCTGTCGGATTCGGGAATCGACCAGGTGGGCCTAATCATCCAGTACCTGCCCGGCTCTCTCATCGACCACGTGGGGACCGGCCAGGCGTGGGACTACTTCGGCGTGCAGCGCCAATTGAAGATCATGCCGCCGTTCGTCGGCGTGGGCGACACGTTCTGGTACAAAGGTTCGGCCGACGCCCTGGCGCGCAACCTCGGTTTCGTCCGGCCGCTGGAGACGCAGGACGTGATCGTTTGCTCGGCGGAGCATGTCTGCCGCATCGATTTCTCCGAAGTGGTCGCCTTTCATCGGTCGCGCGGCGCCGACCTGACCATTGTGGCCAAGAAGGTCCCGCCCGAGCAGGAGTCGAAGCGTTACGGCCGTGTCATCTTCGATTCGAAGTCGGGCCGCGTCGCGCGTTTCATGGAAAAGCCAGCGGACCCGATCACTGCGTGGATCTCGGTGGGGATCTATGTGTTCCGCGGCGAGATCCTGGCGCGCGCGCTGGGACAGCCGAACGGCCAGAGCGCCCCGGTGAGCCTGCCCAAGGACGTCATCGAGCCTCTGGCCGGCAAGATGCGCTCTTATGTCCACGTCTTCGATGGGACGTGGGACTACCTGGCGGACCTTGGGGCCTACTACCAAAGCCATCGCCAGTTGCTGGCCGGCGACGAGGGCTTGCGCTCCGCCGTGCTGGAGGCGCGCACCAACCTGCTGGACCGCGACCTGAGCGCGCGGGCGCCGGCCTGGTTCGGTCCAGAGTCCGCGATCTCCGGCTCGATCGTCTCGCCCGGCTGCCGCGTCTTCGGACGGGTGATCAATTCCTCGCTGTCGCCCGGCGTGTTCGTCGGCCCAGGCGCCGAAGTCTGCGATTCCATTCTCTTCCATGATTGCCGCGTGGAGCCGGGGGCCTCGCTTCACCGCGTCGTGGCGGACAAGGACGCGTTGTTCGGCGCCGGGTGCCAGGTCGGATGGAGCGAACCGTCCAACGGCCCCAACCCGCAGCTGCCCGAAAGCGCCCAGAACCTGGCGGTGATCGGCAAACACGGGCGCATCGGCGCCGGCGCGCGCCTGCCCCTGGGCGTGCAGGTCTATCCGCGCGCCGCGGTGGAGGCGTCGAGCCCCGCGTTGGCCCGCGGCGTCCTCAACCTGACGGAGGAAGCCCAACCCGAAGAGAAAAACGGGGACTGGCTCGCTTCTCCGCCCGAAGATCTCAGGCATTCTCTGCGGTGAACAATGGGAAAAGCGCGCCTGTCCCCGGCTTTCCCGTTTTTCTCCGGTTTTCGCGAAGAGGTGGTCGCGTAGTGATGAAGACGACAAGGGATTTCACCAGCCGGGATGTCCAGCGGGGCGCCGTCGCGATGATCCTGGCCGGCGGCCAGGGCAGCCGCCTGTCGGTGCTGTCCGAGGCCCGCGCCAAGCCGGCCGTGCCGTTCGCCGGGCGCTACCGGATCATCGATTTCACGCTGTCCAACGCGATGCACGCGGGGCTGCCGTACGTCGGCATCCTCACGCAATACCGCCCGTACTCGCTGATGGATCACCTGTCCGACGTGCATTCCTGGGGCTATGGCGGACGGGGTCGCACGGCGGCCGTGCTGCCGCCCTATCGCGGCCAGACCGACGCCTCGTGGTACGAGGGCACCGCCGACGCCGTCTATCAGAACCTGGGCTTCCTGCGCCGCTTCCAATGCGAAACGACGCTCGTCCTGTCCGGCGACCACATCTACCGCATGGATTATGGCCGGTTTCTGGCTTACCACCTGGAGAAGGACGCCGACCTGACCATCGCCTGCCAGGCGGTCCCGTGGGAAGAGGCGTCGCGCTTCGGCGTCATGAAACGGGACGATCACGGACAAATCGTCGACTTTCAAGAGAAGCCGAAGCACGAGCCGATTTCCAACATGGCCTCGCTGGGCATCTACGCCTTCCGCGCCTCGACGCTGGAGAAGCGCCTGGTCGAAGACGCCGCGCGCAAGGACTCCCAGCACGATTTCGGCAACGACATCATCCCGCGCATGATCCGCGAGGACCGCGTCTTCTGCTACGAGTTCCAGGGCTATTGGCGCGACGTGGGCACGGTGGCCTCGTATTGGGACGCGAACATGGAGGCGCTCGATCCCGCCAGCGGCCTGGATTTGGCGGCCTGGGACGTGCGCACCAACGTCCAGGCCCACGCCACCGAAAGCCATCGCCCCTTGCGCATCAGCCCGAACGGCGGCATCCGCAACAGCTTGGTCTCCAACGGCTGCGTGATCGACGGCGACGTGGAGCATTCGGTCCTTTCGCCGGGGGTGATCGTCCGGCCCGGAGCGCGGCTGCGCGATTCGGTGGTCTTGAACGGCTGCGTGATCGGCGAAGGCGCGGTGGTGGAGAACGCCATCCTGGACAAGCGGGCCATTATCGGGCCGGGCGTCCGCATCGGCGTCGGCGAGGATGCCCCGAATAGGAATCTGCCTCACCTGCTCAACACGGGCCTGACCGTCATCGGCAAGGAAGCCCGCGTTCCCAAGGGCCTGCGCGTCGGACGCAACTGCCTGGTGCGCAGCTACGCGCCGGAGTCGGCCTTCGCGGGCAAGGACCTGCCGTCGGGCGAGACCGTCGGGTAATCGTGTGGTCGCTTCCTTTCTGTGTCGTTCAGCGCCTGTTGGCGTCCCAGCCGATGGCCGCTCAGGCCGCAAGGTTGCGTAGCGCCCGCGGATGGAGCTCCGCCACGCGAATCAGGGTTTTCGCCGCTCCGCTGGGTTCGCGGCGCCCTTGCTCCCATTGCTGCAAAGTGCGCGTCGAGACGCCCAGAAGGGAGGCGAACTGCGCTTGGGTGAGTCCCGCCTTCATACGCGCCCGCGCGATGGACGAGCGCGGCTCAACGACCGTCCGTTTGCCGCCGCCGGCCTTGATTTCCCGCGCCCCGTCCAGGGCCTCCTGCCAAATATCGCGTCCGGCCTCAAATCGCGCGAGGGCCCGTCCGTTGAGTTTCCTAGTCATGTTCGAAAGCCTCCTTCAGTTGCCTGAGAATGTGACCGGGCACATTCTCCTGCCTGGCCTTGGCGTACAGCGTCAGCATCCAAAACTCATCCGGTCGATAGCGCACGAAGTAGATGACGCGAACGCCGCCGCGCTTTCCCTTGCCCCGGCTTCTCCATCGAAGCTTGCGCACGCCGCCGGAACCGCGAACCACGTCCCCCGCTTCTGGGTGTTCCATCATGAACAGCTGTAATTCGGCGTACTCGTCGTCATCGAGGTATACACCCAAGACACGCTCGAACGCCGCCGATTCGATGAAGGTGAACACGGACGGATACTACGCCTCTGGAGTACCTGCGTCAACCGGGATTTGCCGTGCGAAGGATCGGTGGACGCATACCATGCCGCGGATTCGAAGAAGACCGGATGCGCGAAGCGCTTTGGAGTGCGCGCGGCTTGCCGCCGCTTTTGCCTCCATAGCCCGCGGCGCCGCGCTCCGAGAAGGCGTGGTCGTGGTGATGCGTCTTAAGGCAGTTTACGGCTGCGGCACCGCTTCGACCGCCAGCAGCACGGGGCGGAAGAAGGCCATGCCTTCGCGGCTGGTGAACTGATAGCCCGACCAGTCCTTCTTCTCCCCGCTGCGGTCTTCCCTGTCGAATCGCAGTTCCACGCCGTGCGGCGCCCGCTCTCCCGCCGCTTGCGCGCGCACAATTAATGTCACATCGAACAGCCTCCACCCAATGCCACGAACGACGTCAGCGGTCGAGGCCGGCGAATCATCTGTCGCAGGCTGGGTGTTCCACGAAACGTTCTCCGGCCAATCGGAGAGAATCTCATGAACCTGGATGCGACCAGGCGGTTCGACAAGCGTTGTCGTGCCGGAGTAGAGCGCCAAGAAGTACTGCCGATCCGCCTTGGCGGCCTCCTCGGGCGGAATCGCCGGCCAGGCAATCAAACAACGCACCCCGCCGTCGTTGTTGGCAACCTCCAGGTGGTCCACCTCGCCATGGCTCCAGTTCGGCATGTAGTTTAGAATCGTGCAATCCCGGCTGACCAGCCACACGCCTTCGATCAAGCCGGGCGCGGCGTCGGCCAGCGTCGCATTCATGGGTATCCCAATCTCTCCCCGGATGCAGGCGATGGTTAGCCCCGCCCGGCGGATCTCCTTCTCGGGCAGATGGATAGTCCATTCCGTGTTGGCGCCTGCCTCGACGTGGAACACGGAATCCGGCGCTTCGCATTCGGCGTAGCGAACATAGGGATACTGTTGAGAGCTCTTTGGCGCGGCATCCGGACCACAGATCCACAGGCGCTCGCAGCGGTATTCTTGCACGGGCGCCGAGAGAGGGGGTTGAGCCTCCGCCCTCTTGAAATCCCATCGGTATTCCCGTTCATAGGAGCCGCTGCCGCTGGAGGGCGAGGGCGTGCGCAGGTCTTCGATGCTGCGCAGGCTTCGACTGTCATAGCGCGTTCCGTCCGCCCCTAGCGTCAGAGCGGAATAGAAATCCGGCCTCCATTCCCTCCCGTTGGCATTCACGGACCCCGAAAAGGAGCATAGGAAGAAAAGCGGCACCCCCTGAAGGCCCCCCGGCAGGTTCAGGCGGAACGAAACCGTGCCTTTGGGAAGAGTCGGCGCCACCACGGTCTCCACGTTTTCGGCCATGGCAAAGAGAGTCGCCTTGCTAGCGGAGGAAACAAGGCCTTCCGACGGAATCTCGACGCTCAAGTCATAGACGCCGGGGCGAATCGGGCTGATTCGGGCACAGCCGTCGGCGCCGGTCTTGCCGGCGACCCGGTCGATTCGATTTGGATCGAACGGCCGGCCTTCCAGTTCCACCTTCGCCTCCGCCACCGGCGTCCCATCCGCCGAGCTTTGGACGATGTGGATCGTCGCCGTGGCCAGGTCGCTCCGGGGTTGGGGCTGGGATCCGGCGGCGGCTATTTTCCGCAGCGTCTCCACGGTCGCGCGGTTCGTCTCGCGGCTCTCGCGGAACGACACCCAGGCGAAAGCGGCGATAGCGATGCACGCCGCCGACAACAACACCATCGCGCCCAGCATGATTCGGTCTTTCATGATGGCCTCCTTCATGGCATCGAACCACAGGCGTCGCGCCAAAGAGCGCGGATCGCCGAACCGCTCCAGGGCCGCGCGGCGCGCGGCCGCCTCGTCGCCGGCGTGTTTCAACTCCCGCTGTGTCGCGCAGGCCAGATGGTCCGCCAGCTCGTCGGCGATGTCGCGGCGCAACCTCGCCGGCTCGTCCGCCCGCATCGGCGGCAGGGCTTCCTGGACCAGCGCCAGCCAATCCATGAGGTTCACTCCGCGAAAATTCGGATCGCTGCGTTCGTAGTGCGACCTTCAGGTCGTAGTC
>JAPLSS010000798.1 GCA_026398515.1 Candidatus Sumerlaeota bacterium
GCGCGCAATCCCAAAGACGCGACATTCCCGAGACAATGCCCGCTTCCCAGACCAAATCGAATGGCAGCCAGAACCGAATGCGGGCCACGGATCGGGCGGTCCACGACTGGTTCCGGTTCGTCCTGTCGTATCCTCCGCACCTGGTTCGGAATTGCCTGGAGCGTTTCGGCGCGGATGAGAACTCGTTGGCGCTGGATCCTTTCTGCGGCACGGGGACGACTCTGGTCGAGTGCAAGAAACTCGGCATCGCCAGCGCGGGTATTGAAGCCAATCCATTCGCCTGCTACGCCACCGAAGCGAAAATCGACTGGCGGCCCTCGCCGGGCGGCTTGCGACGCCATGCGGCCACAGTCGCCGAAGCGGCCCTTGCCGCGCTTTCCCGCGACGACTTGGCGGGCGAGGAGTTCTTTTCGGTCACCAGCCGGAGGCCGAAGCGCCTGCGGACTCTGCCGGAAGAACAGGCCAAGCTGCTCTTGAACGGTTCCATCAGCCCTGTGCCGCTCCACAAGACCTTGGTTCTGCTTGAGGCATTAGAGGAGTTTCGCGCTGCCGAGTATGAGAAACACGAGAGACTCGCGCTCGCCAGCGCGCTGGTGGACTCGATTGGCAATCTCCACTTCGGCCCCGAGGTCGGAGTCGGGCCTCCGAAGGACGATGCCCCGGTGGTTTCCGTCTGGCGGGAGCGCGCGGAAAGAATCGCGAGCGACCTGAAGGAATTTGGGGATCGCCGGGATGTCCCTTCGCGCGTCTTTCACGCGGATTCGCGCGACGTAGACCGGGTTCTTGCGCCGCAATCCGTCGATGTCGTCATTACGTCTCCGCCCTATCCCAACGAAAAGGACTACACGCGAACCACGCGGCTGGAGTCGGTCCTGCTGGGCTTCATTCGAACGAAGAAGGAACTGCGGGCGCTGAAGAAAGGCCTGATTCGCTC
This sequence comes from Candidatus Sumerlaeota bacterium, assembly GCA_026398515.1. Classification (GTDB taxonomy): domain Bacteria; phylum Sumerlaeota; class Sumerlaeia; order JAPLSS01; family JAPLSS01; genus JAPLSS01. The sequence continues at coordinate 935 of JAPLSS010000798.1, forward strand.
CAATACGCGGAACGTTTATATCAGGGACGATGACGACCGGTTGGTCGCGAATCATCCCCAGATTCAACGGATCGCCGCGGCAATTGAGTCGCGGCGCATCGCCCAAGGCAAGACATCGGGATTCGAGCGGATGTACCATCGGGTCGTTACGCTGTACTTCGGCGGCATGACGCGCCATCTTGCGAATCTTCGGACCGTTCTTCGTCCCGGCGCGCGCCTGGCCTACGTCGTCGGCGACCAGGCGTCGTATCTGCGCGTGATGATACGAACCGGCGCTCTGCTGGCGGACATTGCGGCCTCATTGGGCTACGAGGTAGTCGGCATTGACCTTTTCCGCACTCGGCTCGCCACGGCGACGCGCGAGCAGTTGCGAGAGGAAGTTGTCCTTCTGAAATGGCCGGGAAAGGGCAAGAGATGACATCAACCAATCGCTACTCCAAACTCCTCGAGGCGATCTTCTTCGCGCATTTCCGCAAAAGCGTCGCGGAGTTCGAATTCCAGCGTGAGGAAATCGAGCAACACGCCGCCACGCTAGGAATCAAGCTTCCCAAGAACCTCGGCGACCTCATCTACTCGTTTCGCTATCGAACGCCGCTTCCCGAGCGAATCCGCAATTGCGCTCCGGCGGGCAAGGAATGGGTGATCGAACCGGCGGGCAGGTCTCGCTATCGTTTCCGGGCTGCGGAAGCGGGAGTCAACATTCTGCCCAATGCGCTCCTCCGAGAGATCAAGGTTCCCGACGCGACACCCGGCTTGATCAGCATGTATGCGCTATCGGACGAGCAAGCGCTGTTGGCCAAGATTCGCTACAATCGGTTGGTGGACTTGTTCAGCCGACTGACCTGCTATTCTCTGCAGAACCACTTGCGGACCTTCGTGCCAAAGGTCGGACAAGTGGAAACCGACGAACTCTATGTGGGAGTGGATCGGGAAGGCTCGCAGTACATCCTTCCGGTCCAGGCCAAAGGCGGCAAAGACCGGCTGAGCGCGGTGCAGATTCGACAGGACTTGGCGGTCTGCTCCCACAAATTTCGCGCGCTGATCTGTCGTCCCATTGGCGCGCAGTTCATGAGCGATTCGGCCATCGCGCTCTTCGAGTTTGAAGATGGCGCGGATGGCATTCGGATTCTCTCCGAAAAGCATTATCGCCTCGTCCCGCCGGAAGAGATCTCGCCGGAGGATCTGAAGCGGTATCGGTCGTTGAGTTCGGAATGAGTTTGGCTCGCCGCAGCTGCCTCGCACGGGTCGTTCCCTCTGTATACCTATAAGGATATTGCCCGAAAATCGCTTGATGTTTCCGCTGGCGGGATTATACTCGAAGACTGTTTCACGCGCTTTGGCCCGATTCACCCTATCGAAGATCCGCAACAGGCGAGCCGCATCGGGCTGGGCGCGCGGACGCTGGATGCAGAGATTTCCGCGAACGAAGCCGTTTCGCCGTGATCATAGATTCGCACGCCCACCTGGCGGACAAGAAGTTCGCCCGCGACCTGGAGCGCGCGCTGGCGCGCGCGTCGGACGCCGGGGTCGAGCGCGTCATCGCCGTGGCCGACTGCGCCGTTTCGAGCCGCAAGACCGTGGCCCTCGCGCACCGCTTCGACAAGGTCTATGCCACGGTCGGCGTCCACCCCCATCAGGCGCGGCGCGCGGCCGAGCAGGATTTCACGGCCATCGACGCGCTGACCGCCGACCCGCGCGTCGTGGCGATCGGCGAAATCGGTCTGGACTACCACTACGATCCCTCGGAAGCCGACGCGCAAAAGGCTGTTTTCTGCGCGCAGTTGCAGCTGGCGCGGGAGAAGGGCCTGCCGTGCGTCGTCCATTGTCGCGACGCCTACCCGGACCTCCTGGAGATTCTCGTGGAGGCGAGGGCCGAGGAGATCGGCGGGGTCGCCCACTGTTTCACGGGCACGGTCGAAGACGCGCGGCGGCTGGTCGACATGGGCTGGTACCTGGGGATTGGCGGGCCGATCACCTTTCCGCACGCCGACCGGCTGCGCGAGGCGGTGCGCGCCACCCCGGCCGACCGTCTTCTGCTGGAAACCGATTCGCCCTACCTGCCGCCGCAGGCCAAGCGCGGGCGGCGCAACGAGCCGTCGTATCTGAAGTATGTGTGCAAAGCGGTCGGCGACGCGAAGGGCCTCAGCTACCAGGAGACCGCCCGCATCACCAAAATGAACGCCGTGCGCCTGTTCAACATCGCGGCCCACGTCTCGCCCGAGGTGGCTTACTCGCTCAAGCGCTCGCTGTATCTGAACATCACCAACGAGTGCACCAATCAGTGCTATTTCTGCCATCGCAAACGCGATTTTAGTTACTGGGGATACAACCTGCGATTGCCGACCGAGCCGACCTACGAGGAGATCCGGGAGCGGCTCGCCGGCGACAATCTGGACCGCTACAACGAGGTGGTCTTCTGCGGCATCGGCGAGCCGACGATGCGGCTCGATCTCCTGTTGCGCGTCGCCGCCGAGGTGAAACGCCGCGGCCTGCGCGTGCGGCTGAACACCAACGGCCAGGGCAGCCTGGCGCACGGGACGGACATCGTGCCACAATTGATCAACCACGTCGACGCCGTCTCGATCAGCCTGAACGCGGCCACCCGCGAGGAGTACAACCGCATGTGCCGGCCGCAGAATCCGGAGAAGGCGTTCGACGCGATGCTGGATTTCGCCAAGCGGGTCAAGAAGGCCATCCCCGAGGTGAGTTTCACGGTGGTCGCCACGCCCGACGTGGACATCGACGCCTGCCGCAAACTGGCGGAGGGGAAGCTGCGCATCCCCCTGCGCGTGCGCGAGTACATCCCGCCGCCGAAATCGGAAGTCGACAATCTGGATTAGAACCACAAAGGCACGAAGGCACAAAGCAACGACGCCCCGCGCCTTTCTTTGTGCCTTCGTGCCTTTGTGGTGGAATCCGGTCGTTTTATTTCTTCAACCGAAACGCCCCGGCCGGCGGCACGTTCAGCCACACGCGCTCCACCCCGCGCCCGTGCTTGGCGATCCAGCCGTCGATGACGCGCCCGACTTCGCGCAGCCTCTCGCGCTCTTCGCGTCCGACGAATGCCCCCTTCAGCCGCCGAATGCCCAGGTATTGGAAAAACACAATGTCGGCGCCGGGGCGCGTCAGGTCCGCGAAACGCTGGAAAATCGAGTCGACCAGCGCGGGGGAAAAATTGTTGAACGGCAGGCCGCAGATGACCGCGTCGTAGCGGGCGTCGGATTGGAAGCGCAGAATGTCTTGTTCGTGGACGCGCGCTTCGGGGCCGCGCTTGTCCAGCCCGTCGGTCCATTCGCGCAGCCATTGCGCAAACCGCGGATTGAGTTCCACCATGTCCAGTTCGTCGCCGCGCCGCAAGTGGGCGAGGATCTGGCGCGAGAAGACGCCGGTCCCTGGCCCCGCCTCCAGCACGCGCAGGCGCCGGCCGCCGGCGCGCTCGCGCAACGGGGCGACCATCGCCCGCGCCAGGAACGGCGAACTCGGACAGACCGCGCCCGTGGAGTGGAACGCGCCGATGGTCTGGCGCAAAAACAGACTCAACCCTGCCGTTGAAATCACGCGACAATCGTGTCCACAGTGGAAAATCGGAAACCCTGTCCGCCTTGGGACCGGTGGAAGTACAGCAGAGCCGGCCATGGAACGCAAGACTTCAGTGGCGCAGGCAGTGGCGCAGGCTTTCCAGCCTGTGAAATGGCGCAGGCTTTCCAGCCTGCGCGTTTCCGAACCCGTCGGCGCGTCGGCGCCCCCGTGCGTTTTCAACGAGACATTCCGCGCCCGCGCCGCTACCGTTTCGTCTCATGAAACCAGCCCGCGACACCGTCTCGTTGCGCCAGGCCGCGCGGCCGTTCGCGCTGGCGCTCGATCTGGGCAGTTCGTCCGTGCGGGCGATGCTCTATGACGCGCGGGCGCGGCTGATTCAGATTGAAATCGGCCGTGTTCCTGTCTTCACGTACGCCGACACGCGCGCCAACGCCGACGCCGCGGCCTTGCGCCGCGCGCTCGGCCCCCGGCGCGACTCGGCGGCCTATCAGCGCACCGGCTGCCCGCGCCACGCCGCCTACGCGCCGCCGCGGCGCCTGTGGCTGCGTCGAACGAATCCCCGGCTGTTCGCGCGCATCGACTTCTGGTGCGATCTGCCCACGTACGTCTACCGCCGCTGGTTCGAGGCCGAGGCGCCGACCAGCTATTCCATCGCCGCGTGGAACGGCCTGCTCGACAGCCGCCGCCTCGCCTGGGACGCGCAGGGCGGAGGCGACCGCGCGATGGGCCTGCCGCCGTGGAAGCTGCCGCCGATCGCCGACTACGACGCGGCGCAGCGCGGCCTGGCCCGGCCGTTCCGCGACCGTTGGCCGGCGCTGGCGGAGATTCCGTTCTGCCTCGCGGTGGGCGACGGCGCGGCGGCCAACATCGGCTGCGGCGGCACGGGGCCGCACACGGCGGTGCTCAGCGTCGGCACCACGGCGGCGATTCGCGTGGTCGCGCTGGGCGAGCCGCCCGATGTGCCCCCGGGGCTGTGGCGCTATCGGGTCGACCGCGAACGCAACCTGCTCGGCGGCGCAACGACCGAAGGCGGAAACGTCTTCCGCTGGTTGATCGAAACCTTGCGGTTGAATGGAGACGAGGCGGACGAGCGGCTGGCGGCCATGGCGCCGGATTCGCACGGATTGACGTTTCTGCCGTTCTTCGCCGGCGAGCGCAGCCCGGGGCTGGCTTCCGACGCGCGCGCGGCGATCACGGGCTTGTCGCTGGCTACGACGCCCGACCAGATCGCCCGCGCTGGGCTGGAGGCGGTGGCGTTGCGTTTCGCGCTCATCGCCGATTTGCTGGGTAAAACGTTTACAACCGCGAAACGCATCGTGGCCGACGGCGGGGCGATTCGCGCATCGGCGGCGTGGCGGCGGATTTTCGCCGACGCGCTGGGGCGGCCGCTTTCGCTGGCTCCGACGGGCGAGGCCACCAGCCGCGGCGTGGCGCTGCTGGCGTTGCGCGCCGCCGGCCTCATCCCGTCGCTGGACGCGTTGCCCTTGGGCGAGCTGCCGTCGGTGAAGCCGTCGAAGGAACGAACAAGGCTCTATCGCGACGCCCTGCTTCGGCAGCGGGATCTCTACAAGGATCTGATAGCGCGCGGAGGCCGCGTAGCGTTCCATCGGCATGAATCGTCCTGCTCCTAATCGTCCTGCCTGTGGCGGTTTTGTTAGACGGAACCGATTCAAGGCAGGACGATTAGGGGCAGGACGATTTTTCGATCCATGTATGAGAGAGGTCATTCTTGGGTCTTCGCGTCCTCCAACTTTGCGCGGTTGACTTCACGGTGCGGAACTTCCTGCGCCCGCTGATCTATTTCTTGCGCGAGCGGGGATTCGAGGTCACGGCCGCGTGCTCGCGGGGCCCCCATTTCGAGGAGCTGCGCGCCGAGGGAATTCGCATGGAGGCGGTCCCCATTCGGCGCAGCTATGACCTGCTGGCGCACGGGCGCGCGGTGAAACACCTGACAGAGTATTTGCGGCGCGAGCGATTCGACATCGTGCACGTGCATACGCCGGTGGCCGCGTTGATTGGCCGCATTGCCGCCACGCGCGCCGGAACGCCGATCCGCATCTACACGGCTCACGGCTTCTACTTTCACGAACGCATGCCGGCCCTCTTGCGCCGCGCCCACGTGGCGCTCGAACGGTTCGGCGCGCGCCGGGGCGATTTCATCCTGACGCAAAGCGACGAAGACCGGCGCACCGCGATCGAAGAGCGAATCGCCCCGCCGGATCGCATTCGCACGATCGGCAATGGCGTCGACCTCCAACGCTTCTCGCGCGAGGCCGTTGGCGAAAATGAACGCCTGCGCCTGCGCGCGGAATTGGGCCTGAACGCCGACGACCGCATCGTCGCCGTCATCGGGCGCCTCGTTCCGGAAAAGGGATACCGCGAGCTGTTCGACGCGGCGTTGCGCCTGCGCGAAACGCAGCCGCGCGTTCGCCTGCTGGTGATCGGCGAAGCGCTGGCCTCGGACCGCATTGGAGGGCGCGGCCTGTTCGCGAATCAACTTCGCGCTCTCGGCGGCACGGCGGTCTTCGCCGGGTTGCGCTCGGATGTCCCGGCGTTGCTTTCGCTGGCGGAAGTCTACACGCTCCCTTCTTATCGCGAGGGGATGCCGCGCTCGATCCTCGAGGCGATGGGCATGTCGTTGCCCGTAGTGGCCACGAATATCCGCGGTTGCCGCGAAGAGGTGGCGGATGGCGAGACGGGGTGGCTCGTTCCCGTTGGCGACGCGCCGGCGCTGGCCGAACGCATCGGGCGTCTGCTCCGCGATGCGGAAGGGCGCCGCCGCATGGGCGAGGCGGGCCGCCGGCGCGCCGAGGCTCTCTTCGACGAACGCGCCGTGCTGCGCCGCCAGCTGGAGGTCTACGAGCAGCTGATCCGCGAAAAGGGCCTGGAGAACCGGCGATGATCTTCCTGACCGGCGCCACCGGCCACATGGGATCGCGCGCCGCCCGGCGGTTGGTCGAGCGCGGCCGGCGGCTGCGCTGCCTCGTGCACACGCCGGACCATCGCCGCTTTCTGCCCGAGGGCGTCGAGGCGGTCGAAGGCGACGTTGAGGACGTCGCGCGGTTGGCCGAAGCCATGCGCGGCGCCGAGGCGTGCCTTCACCTCGCGCACATCCGTTACGCGCCCCACGCGGTCGAAGCCTGCCGCCGCGCCGGAGTCCAGCGTCTGATCTGTATGTCCTCGACGCGGCGCTACACCCGCTTCGATTGCGACTCGGCGCGGGCGGTCGTCGCCGGGGAGTCGGCGGTCGAGGTTTCGGGCCTCCGCTGGACGATTCTGCGTCCGTCCATGATCTACGGCGGCGACCGCGATAACAACATCGAGCGGCTCATCCGGCACTTCCGCCGCACGCGGCTCTTCCCCCTCGTGCGCGGCGGGCGGCAGTTGGTCCAGCCGGTGTTCGTGTGGGACGTGGTGGGCGCGATCGAGGCGGCGCTCGAGCGTCCGGCTTCCATCGGCTGCGCTTACACGCTCGCCGGTCCGGAGCCGTTGACGTTTCGCCAGATGGTCGATGCCGCCGCGCGGATCGCCGGTTGCCGCCCGCTCTTTGTCCCTGTCGCCTATCCCCTCGCGTTCGCCGGCGCGTGGCTCGCCGAACGCCTGCTGCGCCGCTCTCCGCTCACCGTCGAGCAGGTCCAGCGCTTCTTGGAAGACAAAGCCTTCGACCTCGCCGACGCGCGAAAAGACTTGGGCTTCGATCCGATCTCGTTTGAAACGGGAATGTGGAGAAAGCAGAAAGGCCAGGCCTGAGGGCAGCGCTGGTTGCCTAAGACGCCACTAACCTGCCATTTTTAGAGTCTGACCATGGCCGCGGATGGCGCCGCATCCGCGCAAGCGGCCTCTTGCGCCAATCCCCCTTGACCCCGCTCGGCCTCTCCTCCATCAATCAACGGATAGAGGAACAAAAAACTGCCGCCTCCCCCAAGCATCCCCGCGAGGAATAGCCGATGAAGAACAACCGTCCGAACATCCTGTGGATCTGCTCGGACCAGCAGCGCTGGGACACGCTGGGCTGCTATGGAAACGAGTTTGTGCGAACGCCGAATCTGGACCAACTGGCGGCGCGGGGGACGTGTTTCGAATGCGCCTTCAGTCAGAGCCCCGTGTGCACGCCGAGCCGGGCGGCTTTTCTGACGGGCCGCTACCCGCGCGCCTGCGGGGGCCGGCAAAACGGCGCGGAGGTCCCGGATCGCGAGATGCTGGTGACGAAGAGACTGGCCGACGCCGGCTACGTCTGCGGCCTGTCCGGCAAGTTGCACCTGCGCCCGGCCCACCCGCGGCGCCTGGGGCCCGGCGGCATGGAGTCGCGCTTCGATGACGGCTACTCGGTCTTCCACTGGTCCCACCACGGCGGAAGCATGGGAAGCTCGCGGAACCATTACTGGGATTGGCTGGCGAAGCAAGGCCTGCGGCACACGTCGGAGCCTTTCGAGGGGAGCCGGACCGTGTCGACATCGATGACGGGAGAGACATCGCAAGCTGCGTGGTGCGCCCACATGGCGGTCGACTTCATCGAGGAGCGCGCCAAGGACGGCAAGCCCTGGCTGTTTTCCGTCAATCCCTTCGATCCTCATGCGGCCTTCGATCCGCCCCGGGAGTTTCTGGAACCCTATCTATCGCGCCTGGACCGAATTCCCCTCCCGAACTACGTGGAAGGCGAACTGGACGACAAGCCGCGGTGGCAGAGGTGGGATCACGAACGAGGCGGTTACGGCCATGAACCGGCGTTCGCCTGGGGCAGACTGAACGAGCGGGATCACCGGCTGATTCGCGCGGCCTACTGGGCGATGTGCGACCAGCTGGATGAGCAGGTCGGCCGGATGCTGGAGGCGCTGGAGAGGACGGGCCAGCGCGACAATACGATCGTGATTTACACCTCGGACCACGGCGAGCTGCTCGGCGATCACGGGATGTACATGAAAGGCCCCTTCTTCTATGACTGCTCGATTCGCGTGCCTCTGATTGTCAGTTGGCCCGGCCGGATCCGCGCGCAACGCTCGCCGGCCCTCGTCGAGCTTCTCGATCTGCCGCAAACGCTATTGGACGCCGTCGGCTTGGCCCATCACCCTGGGATGATGGGCAAGAGCCTCTGGCCCCTGCTGCGCGGCGAGGCGCCCCCGGACCGGCATCGCGACGATGTCTACTGCGAGTTCTACAATTCCTGCGAGGGCCACAACGGAGGCTGCGAACTCCCCGCCATGGCGACGATGGCGCGAACGAGCCGCTACAAGCTGGCCCTGGCGCACGGCGAAGGAACGGGGGAGCTGTACGACCTGCGCGACGATCCGCGGGAAACCCGAAATCTCTGGGGGAATCCCGCCTACGCCGCAGTGGAGCGCGACATGCTGATTCGCCTGGCGGACCGCATGGCCTTCACCTGCGATCCGCTCCCCCCGCGGGTCGCGCAATGGTAGCGCGGCATTCCGCTCGCCTTCGCCCTTTCCGCCTGTCTCGCGGCCCCTCGCCGGATGCGGAACCGGCCAGTTCTCCACCGGCAGCAGCACGCGAACTGCCCCCCCATGCTCTGGGAGAAGAAGTCCCGTTGCGCACCGACATCGCTGGGAACGTCCCAAGGGCTTTCAGGAGCGCCTACTATCACCACGGTTTGGCGCAAGCGTTCTCGAAACCCAACCAGGGGGGCGAACCCTTCGTTCAACGTCACGGAAATCCCCTTGCAGATCGCCAACCAAGCTTGTATAAACCCGGCTAGTGGTCTGACCATCTCATAATGATGGGTAGAGCCTGCGCAATTTCACTCGGGCATCCTTGGTCGTAAACTGCCAGCGGACCTTGCTCGCCCGGTTGTTGCGGTCGGACTGCCACG
>JAPLSS010000376.1 GCA_026398515.1 Candidatus Sumerlaeota bacterium
ACCGTGTCCACCCCGCCCGCGTCGGAAATCACATCGGTCCCGGACAGGCCGACGTATTGATCGTCGCCCGCGCCGCCGGCCAGGTTGTCGTTCTGCGTGCCGCCGGTGAGGGTGTCGGCGCCGCCGTTCCCCTCAATCGTGTCGTTCTGACCGTTGCCGTTCAGCTGGTCGGCCAACGGCGAGCCCACGATCGAGTCGGCGCCGCCGTTGCCGGTGACGATGGGGGTGGCCAGCGTGTCCGTCACGTTGCCGATGTCCAGGATGTCGTTCCCGCTGCTCCCGACCAGCTGGACATTCTCGAACCCGTCCAGGCCGTAGGACATCGTGTCCGTCCCAAAGAGGAACTGCATCGAGTCGCCCGCGCCGCCGGCCAGAGTGACCCGCACGTCCGCCGGCACGGTGCTGCGAGTGCCCGCAACGGCGCTGGAGTCGATGTTGATGTTCCACGACAGCAGGTCGGTCCCTCCGCCGCCCACCAGCGAGTCGGCGCCGAAGTTGATGGCGATCGTGTCGTCGCCCGACCCGCCGCTCAGCGAAACCCGGCCGGTGAAGGCGTTGGCGTCGATGGAGTCGTTGATCGGGGTGGTGTTGGTGAAATACTGGCCGCCGCCGGTCAAGTTGGCCTGTTCGATGCTCGACAGCGCGTCGCTTTCCACCAGCGTCGTCCCCTGGGTGATGGTCAGGGTAGAGTCGGTCAGGACGGCCGAAGAGCCGTTGATGGTGGAGCCGAACGAGCGGTTCATCACGTCCGTATCGGCGCCGCCGTCGGCGACGTTGGTGTCAAAGCCCTGATCGAGCGTGTCGTTGCCTGCGCCGCCGGAGATCGTGTCGTTGCCCGCGGCCCCGGTCATGTTGTCGTCGCCGGCCTCGCCCAGCAGCGAGTCGTCGTCGGCGTTGCCGGCGATCGTGTCGCCGCCGTCGCCGCCCAGAATCGTGTCATTCTGGTTGCCGCCGTTCAGCGCATCGGCGTTCGCCGAGCCGATGATCAGGTCCGACCCGTCGTTGCCGCTCACGCTGACAACCGACGCCAGCGTGACCCCGGAGACATCCAGCGTGTCGCCGACGGCCGTGCCATCCCCCAGGGACACCATGCCGGTCCCGCTGATCGCGAGGACCTGCGTTCCCGCGAGGATCGTGTCCAGATAGACGGTGGGCGAGCCCGTCGCCCCGAGGTAGGCATTGAAGGTGATGCGATCGCTGTCGGTCCCATTCATCGTCGGATAGATCGAGCTGGTGTAGGTCGTGCCCAACGGGCCGCTGTTCACGACGACGACGTTCGTCCCGCCGCCCAGGGATACGAAGTCGTTGCCGATGTTCAAGGTGGCGCTGTCCGGCCCGTTCGTGCCGATGATGGTGTCGTCCCCGCCGCCGTTGCTGCCGTCGCCGCCGCCGTTGCTGCTGTTCCCGCCGTCGTGGAACCCCACGCCCAAGGTCCCGGTCCACCCCGAGGCGTCCAACGAGTCGCTGGCGTTGTAGTTGCCGGTGGAGCCGCGGCCGGCCAAGATGGGGATCTCCATGTTGGTGAAGTTGCAGGTGTAGGTCGTCACCGGGGTGCTGACGCGGTTGGTCTTGACGACGCTGCCCGAACCCTCGACCGACCCCGATGTCAGAGCCAGATTGTTGCCCTCGGAGGCGATGAAGCCTTGGGTCATGAACATGTCAACGCCGTCGCCGCCGTCATACTGGGCGCTGTAATAGCCCCCCACGTCGATGGTGTCATTGCCCGGGCCGCAGCTGACCACGGGGGTGTTCGCCGCGCCATTGTTGCCCATGTTTATCCAGTCGTTGCCGCTCCCGGCCTCGACGGTGTCCTGGTTGCCGCCGCCGACGATGTGATCAGGCCCGTCGCCGCCGACGATGTAGTCGTTGCCGGTGCCTCCGCTGATGGAGTCGCAAAACGCGCTGCCGTAGATCCTGCTGGCGCCGCTGCCGTCGCCGATGAGGACGAAGTAGTTCGTCGCCGTGCCATTCGCGGCGTTCGGCGCCGCCTGGGCGGCCAAGCCGGTGAAACTCGCGGCGGTCACGGCCTGACAGTCAATGGTCCGCGCGCCGTTGGTGACGGCGCCGCCGATCTGGCCGGTTGTATTGACGACGATGCGCCGCACGCTGGAAGCGGAAGGGGTCAACACGTTGCCGGTGGTCCCTGGCGCCGTGTTGTCGTCGATCACGACCGCCCCGCCATTGATAACGACGTTCCCCGAACCGTCGGTGCCAACCGTGATCGCGTTGTCGGTCGTGGCCCCAATCTGAATGCCCAAATGCCCGGCGATGGAACTACTCGCTCCGGAGGCGTCGAAGAACGCCGTGACCACCGCGTACGATTTCGGCGCCAGCGCCCAGCCCCCCATCAGGAACAGCGAGGCCACCGCCGCCAGACGCCGCTTCGACTCGCGGCTGAGGCGTTCGCGGACGATCGTCTCGGGCTCGCCCGCGCCGACCAGCGTCTTCTGGAACCAATCGACCGACCGCTCGGACAATACCCGCAACGCCGCCGGCGCGTCAAAGAGGCGCGTCGCCCCCGGAACCACGACCATTTCGGCGTGGGCCAAGCGCCTCTTCGCCCAGCGCGCCTGCTTCAACGCTCGACGATCGGCTCCGCCGAACGATCAACAGCGTCGAGGCTTCGACCTGATCCAGGCGCTCCGTCGCCCCTTCCAGCTGCGGCGCGCAGGCCACGACCGAGGCGATGCCGCTGCCGCGTTCGGACGCCGCGTACAAGGCCGCCGCGGCGCCTTCGCCGGCGCCCATGACGCCCCACAACTCGCCGGTTTCGCCCTGCAGCCACTCCGTGCCGGCCAACAGACGCTCGCCCAGAGCCGCGGCCTCGAACGGCGCGCGGCGCGCCGACTCGGCCGGGGTCATGAGTTCCATGGACAGCGTGGCCAGCCCGGCTTCGTTCAACTGACGCGCCACCGCGCCCAGCGCCGATCCATGCAGGCTGGCGCCGCCCTCGTGCGCGAGGATGACCCAACCCGAGGGAGTAGAGGGAAGGCCGATGCGGGCGCTCAACTTCGCCCCGCTGACTTTCAGTTCCACCTCCCTCACATCGATCCCCAAAGAACCTCTGAACATTTCGTCGCCCTCCTTGCGAGGAGCGCTATGACTTTCCGCAAAACGGAAGTCAGCCGCAAACGAACAACCAAACCTTCGAGAGACTGAACTCCCGGTCCTCCTTTCCGGCGGTTGAACTCAAGGCAAGGCGCGCAGCTCGCCCTTGCTCGTCCGGTAGATCTTGCCCTTGGAGACCGTGCCGTTGGTCGGATCGTAGATGTTGCCCATGCCGGTGGCCATGTTCGCCGGAGTCTTGTTCCAGTCCGGATCGAGCATGTTCATGACCCAAGGGGCATCCTCCCTGCGCTGCGGCCCGGCGGAGTAGAAGACCCAATTGTGCCCCGCCCCGCGGATTCTCGCCCATTTCGCGTCGATGGGCGGGGTTTTATCCCGGTCTTCATCGTAGAAGGTGGAATACTGGAAATACTTGTTTTCCTGCCGGAACGAGCCGCTGGCGCCGGACGGTCCGACTTCGACATAGAAGGCATCGGTCGGCAGGCTGGTCAGGTACGCCACGGGCGTGGTGAACATCCACAGGATTTTCCAGCGTTCTCCTTGCGGGTACCCCGACCCCGGATAACCGAGGGGCGCCCGGTTGTGGTCGACGGTGTAGGCCTCGGTGGCCGTGACGTACGTGCGCAGGTCGGACTTGACCCGGGCGACCTTGGCGCGCGTCTGAGCCTCCAGGAAATTGGGCACGGCGATGGCCGCCAGGATGGCGATGATCGCGACCACGATCAACAACTCAATCAGGGTGAAGGCATAATATCTTTTCATAGCC
>JAPLSS010000166.1 GCA_026398515.1 Candidatus Sumerlaeota bacterium
GAATGATACAGCGCCGTGAGGGCTTCGATGTACTTGATCCGCGCGGTGACTTCGTCCAGCTGCGACTGGATCAGGCTGCGTTGCACGGTCAACACATCGATGTTGGTCCCGATCCCGACGGCGAATCGGCTTTGCTGCACCTGCACGTCTTCTTCGCCGCTGCGGACGGCTTTCTGTGTGGCGGGAATCCGCTCCCACTGGCGCTGCACCTCCACGGCCGCGTGGCGGACGTCCGAATCGACCTGCTGCTCCAAATTCCGCACCGCGGCCTCCGCCTGCTGCTGCTGGAACCGGGCGCGGGCCCGGGCGGCTCGTTCCGCCCGGTCCAAGGGGTCCATTTGCAGGGAAAGCCCCACTTGGTAGTTGTCATATTTGCTGCTGTCGAGATCGTCGGTCGCCTGGTGGCTGTCGGTCCCCGCGCTCATCCGGCCATACGATCCGAACCCCGTCAGGTTTGGGAGCAAGCCGTTGCGCGTCTGGACCACATCAAGGTCGCGATTCGCCAGATCCAGGCGCGACTGCGCCAGTTCGGGGCGATACTGCTTCGCCAGCGTGGCGCTGACATCCGGCATCACCTCCACGCGCTCCACCTCGGGCGGGTCCTTCGGGTCGAAGTGGATCTCCCACTGCGCCACGTGATCCGGGTCGAGCAGGCGGATCAGATCCAGAGTCCGGCTCTTGACCCCGGCTTGCGCGTCGACCAGGTCGGCTTCGCGCGTGGCCAGCTCCGCCTCGGCGGTGAAGCGCGCGGAGGGCGCCAGCTTGCCCACGGCGATCATGTCTTCGTTCAGCTGCAACTGCTCGTTCGCCAGCCGCACCGAGAACTCGCGAATCCGCAGCGTCTCGTCGGCCAGCGCCAGCTCCCAATACGCGGTCTCAATCTGCTGAACCAGGTCCAGGACGAAGCCGCGCAATTGGTGCTGGCTGCTGGCAAAGGTGTTGCGCGCCTGGCGCAACGTGACCAGGTTGACGTTGACGCCCATGCCGCGCAGCAGCGACTGGTTAAAGCCCGCCGACCACGAGCCGGTATAGATCCACGGGGGCAGGGTGCGCTGGCCGGCGTACGCGCCGGAGAGAAACAGCTCCGTGCCGGTGGGCAGGGTCTCATTGATCTGCAGGCTCGTGTTGAAGTTGCGCGTCGTCACGGAGGTCGCCGCCCCCCCGCCGCTCCCGGTCGAGGATCCCGTTCCCACGGGCGCGGAAGCCGTTCCCACGGAGCCGCCGCCGGCGCCGGCGGGGCGGGTGCTGCGGCCGTACGACGCCGAGCCGGTCAAACTCGGGTCGAACGCGGCGCGGGCCTCGTCGATGCTCGTGCGGCTGATCTCCGGGCCGAAGCGTTCGACGGCCAGCGACCGGTTTCGCGTCACCCCCGTGAGGATCGCCCCGTCGCGCGTCAGCGGAAGCGTCGTGGCGCGGTCCGTGGGAAGCGTGGCCTGACCCGCCCGCCAAGCGCGATCGGCGTTGTCCAGCGCGACGGCCAAGGACGCCGGCGGCGCCACGGTCTCCGGCGTCCAGCGCGGATGGTACGCGCAGCATACGGCACACACCGCCAGTACGGCCAGCCCCGCCTCGGCCAAAAGGGTCCTCCTGCGATCATTCGAGAAACCGGTCATCGATGGGCAGTCCTGTTCTTGGCGCGTGCGGCGGGAATGGGTGAAGCGTTGCTCTGGCGCGCGATGGGCCGCGGCGGCGCGGCCCCGTGAAGGAAAAGATCGACCACGGCATGGATGGACGGGGCGTGCTCCGACGACAAGTCGAATTCGTGCCCCCGCGTCCGCATCATCCCCAGCAGGAAGCTGGCGAGCACCGTCGTCTTGACGTCGGAGCGGAGATGCCCGTCCGCCACGCCATCGGCCAAAATGGTTGCGACGGCGGCCTCGAGGCCGCGGTGCTTGGCCTTCCAGCGCGCGCGCATGGCGCCGCTTGCGAACTTCCCCCGGCCTTCATGGTCCTGGATCATGCGGATCAGTTCATGCCGCGCCCGGTGGAAATCGCTGATCTGTTGGCACATGGCGCGCAGCCGCGCGTCAAACGGCCCGCGAGACGGGGTCCTTTCCCGCAGGAGCGCGCACAGTTCGTCCAGCCCGGCGGTGGCGGTTTCAAAGAAGAGATCGTCCTTGTCCTTGAAGTGGCGGTAGATCGTCCCCTTGCCCACCCGGGCGACCCGGGCCACTTCGTCCAGCGTCACTTCATGAATGCGCCGGCGGGTGAACAAGTCCTCCGCCGCTTTCATGATGTTTTCGCGGCTGCTCGCGCATGGCATGGCCGTCCTCCGGTTCAGTACTGACCAGTCAGTACCGTCTATACCAGCGGCGCGTTCGCGAGGCAATCCTAAAATGCGGGGGGATCGAGGAGAGGGCGCATCTTGACGCTTCTACCGCCGCCATAACTGGATTGCCGTGGCGGCTGAGCGGAGCCCCGGCTTTCCAGCCGGGGTTGCGGCGCCAGTGTCGAGACGGGCCTTGAAGGGGACCTGGCCCACAGTTCATCAGGGGGCGGGCGGTTGGTTCAGCAGGAGCCAATACAGCCCGAGCTGGCGGACGGCTTCGGAGAACTGCTCGAAGTCCACGGGCTTGACGATGTAGCTGTTCACGCCCAACCGGTAGCTTGCCACGACATCGCGCTCTTCGCGCGAGGACGTCAGAACGACGACCGGAATGGCCCGCGTGCGCGGATCGCCCTTGACACGCCGCAACACCTCCAACCCGTCGACCTTGGGCAGCTTCAGATCGAGCAGGATGACCCGGGGGCCATTGACCAGGATGTCTTTGGGGTCGGCGTCCGGGCCCCCGAAGATGAACTCCAACGCTTCGGCGCCGTCGCGCGCGACCTCGATGTGATTGGCCAGATTGTGCCGCCGCAGCGCATGCAGGGCCAGTTCCACGTCGTGGGGATTGTCTTCCACCAGAAGGATGTGCATTGCGCTCTTCTCCATGCCCGTGCTCCTTGTGGAGATGAAGGCCCCCCGCCGAATGAAACCGGCGGTGCGATAGGCCGCGGACGCATCATCAACGAAGGGTATGGTTTGTCGCTCTCCGGATCAACCTTCATCGCTAGGAGCCTGTCGGAAAACGGTCCGCGCCGGCGGGCCATTCTTGCCTTGACGATTTCATAGATGAGAAACAATGGCAACACTTTAGGTTATGATGGATTCCGAGGCCGTTTTTGCTCGTCGACAGGGCGTTGGGCGGCCG
>JAPLSS010000744.1 GCA_026398515.1 Candidatus Sumerlaeota bacterium
CTTCTTGATCGTTACGGCAGGGTCTTCGTCCGCAATCGAAAACCGGGGCCAGAGCAATGGAAGCCTCTGCCGGGTCAGAAGAAGGTCGTCGACGAGCTGGAAACCATCGTGCGCGAATGCTCTTCCCAGGATCAACCGCAGACGATCGCCTTGGAGGGACGCTGGGGCGCCGGGAAATCGACGGCCCTCGATTTCCTGGAGCGCAGCCTGACGCACCCAGACGAGAAGACCACCGCAACAGATGGCGGGAACCCACGAAGGGAATTTGTCGTCGTGCGGTTGGACGTCTGGCGTCATGCTTCGGAGCCTGACCTTCACCTTGCCCTCTTTGAGTCGCTGCTGCCGAAACTAATGGTCGAACCGCTCAGTGCGTTTTTCCGTTTTCCGCTCCTGCTCAGCCCCGTTCTGGTTCTCCGGTATATGATGCGCTTTCTGGATCGCGGCCAAGTGGAAGTATCGGGCTTCCGAGCGGCGCTGACTTTGCCTTCGATGCTTTGGCAGCGCTGGCTGGAGCATTGTGTGTCCCAGGTGCGAGGGCGAGATAAGCGTACACTCGTGTGGATCTTGGACGAGATCGATCGATGTCCGGCGGAAATGGCCCAGGCGGCGATGACCCTGACGCGTCGCGCGTTAAATCTTCCAGGATGCATCGTAATCCTGCCTTACGTCAGGGAGCAAATGCTGTTCAAGGGTGTTTAACCCTCTGCGCACCACGCGCCCGGACATATACTCTACGATGAACGCCGTGATCCTAGAGAACGCGGTGCAAGTCGACCCTCAATACAGCGTCGATCAGGCAGTGCTCAGGCGTTCCTACACACCTGTTCCTCCGGACCCCAAGAGCCCTTCGCAGAGCATCTGGGAGGCCAACTGGCGGCCCTGCGATCTGGGCGGCAGTGAGGCGTCCGGCGATGAAAAGGGGGGAGACGCTCCCTCGAACCGGTCCATCGAACCGATGGCGACACTGCAGAGGACCCTCGACTGGAACCTGGCGCGCTATTACGCGTTCGCGTCTCCTCGGACGCGCGACAGACTCCAGTCCAAGTTCATGGAAAAGTACCTGGGAAGCCTGTCGGTACGACTTCCCGATCTTGAAGTCGAGGATGTGGCCAGCATGGTGCTGGATTTCAAGGTCGTGAACGCGATCTGCGCATCTTGCTGGAAGGCGTTGAGACTTCCCGGGAACTTGACCGAGGATGCGAGTCTACGTTCTGAAATAACTCACATCATCAATTCCTATGTTAAGCGCGGGAGCCACGCCGTGCAGGCGCTTCCTCCAGTGCGTTCCCTTCAAGGCCTCCTAATGGAATCGTTGACCCGCCTGGACCGGGTGCGCAACCCCAAGGAAGTGTCCGCGCCACAGGCCAAGAATACAATCTTGTTCGCGGTTCTCCTAGCCTTCATCCGCGCCGTTGAACTGGAAAGAGTGAGGGAGGAAGAAAATGCCGGACAATATTGAACAGGACGACATTTCCATCGGCGTGGAAACCCCGGGAAGTCCGGAGAATCTCCGCAAGAGGAGCATTCTCCTGGGCGGCACGAGTGCGCCACGAGATGATTTGACCTTCAAGACGAGCGAGTTGATCGAGGGAGGCGAGACAAGGGTTAAGAAAGGGTATGGAGCTTTCTTACGGGAGATGTGGGCCATGGCCGCCGAGGCCGTAGGCGCGCCTACGGATCCCGGCGACAACGCGTTCTTCGCGGCGGTGGAACGCGAGTTTTCTCCGGACTACTTTTTCGTGCCTGACACGAAGCGGAGAGCGCCGAAGGAGTTCCAGGGTGACTCAGGAAAAGCGGACGCGAGGGAAGAGAAAGAACGAAAGGAAGATGAAGAGGGCTTCGACGGCCCAATCTCCGACGTTGCATTACGGGTGGTCATTGGGGCCCAGTCCTTTGGCGAAGACCGACGAACCCTGCGGGAATTCCTGACAGGGCGCGTGGCCGCTACGCTGGCCCGGCTCGAAAGCCAGCGCCAGGGGTCCCCAGAAAACCATGTCGACATCGTTCTCCCTGTCCTCATCGAACGGCGGCCGACCTCCTGCTCGCCCGTCTTTCGAGCGTTTGTGGCCGGACTGCGCGGCTATCTCGGTCGTCAGCCGGACAGCGAAAGAACGCCCTCGTTTTATATCACCCAGTCCGGCCTGGGAGACGTGCTCATCGAAGCAAACGGCCGGGAATGCCTAGCACAGGCGCTCTACTATTACCATGAAACACTGTCCCAGATCGTCCGCACAATGAAACAACCCGCCGAGCCGTTCTCCGCCGACATCAAACGGATTGTCGGAAAGTGCGCCAACAACAGCGCCAATGGGTTGGACGAGCTCGCCCTCCACTTCGGGGGAAGCAAGGGAGAAACTGGCGCTCGGGAAGTCCGCCGCACGCTGAAGATCATCTCCGCAGCAAACAGTGATGCAACCTCCGATCCGCCGCCCGAGGGATTCGACCGCGCCACGACCATCATGGTGCATTGGGTGGGCACCGAGCCTCAGAGCGTGTGGGCGACAATCTTGGACGACATGATGCGCAGTTCTCGGGTATGGGAAGAGCCAGGGGATGCGGGCACGCTGAAACTGGCCTACTGGGAAGCCGCCGCCGCGTGTGTCCGCGTCGCCATGTCAACCCGCCGGAAGGACGCCCCCTCCGCGTTCTTCAACAGCGGGCTGTCCTTACTTCGCGCCTTCCGCGAACCGGGGGCGCAAAACCGTCAAAACCTCGTGCGCGCACGTGTGATCCTCAACTCCATGGGGCTTTTCTGGGCGCTCGAAGCAGACATCAGCCAGCCGCGAGTCGCTATGGTAGACAATGATGGACTATCATGCGCGGTCAACCTCCTCGGCGCGTGCACCGACATGGCATGGGAGGACACACGTGGCAGAAATGCGCTCCAAGGCGTCGTGAACCGTCTGTTCGAGATGGAGAGTCTTCTTCAGGATCAGGGAGTTGATTTCTTCCGCATGAAGAATTCGCTCCGGGATCTCAAGGTGACGCCAAAACTCGCTCAGAATCAAGGCGACCCCGCAGCGCTCGAGAGTTGTGTGGGGGAGTTGGTTAGCTACATTCTTGCACAGATGCCACGGCCCAAGAGAGCTGCCTCATTGAGCAAACAGACACCCGAAGTTGAGATCTTGGACAGCAACGACATCGTCTGGGGACTTTTCTCGGTAATCCTCGATGGGGCCGCCCTGGGGGAATTCCAAGCTTCTTTGGTGAAAGTCTTGAGACAGATCGCCGACCAAATGAAAGATCCGCGACAGGCCTTGCTGAATCTCTACGGACCCATGGCGGCCACCGTTCCGGGCGAGCCGGGAGTAGGGCCGATCGTCCAAGCCGGCCTGATGACCCAGGACGAATGGAATAAGATCGCGCACGAGGCCGTGGATGAGAGCGCCACCTCGCTGGCGGCGCTCTTGCGCTCCGATCTTCTCGGGTGGCTGGAGAGGGGAGGTGCCGCAAGCTAGTTGTGACCGTTTCAGCCGTCGCGGCCAAAACGCCTGAAGGCGTCGCTGCGAAATCGGATTCGGGGCTTGCGGGTCATTTCTTCCCTTCCGCCGGATTCGGCGCGGGCTCGGTCGGCGCGCTGGCCGGGGCGCTGGCGGGCGCCTCCTCGCCCCCGAGGGCCGCCAAACGCTCCTGCGCGTCTTTCGGCGCCAGGCCGGTTTGCACGGCTTTTCGGTAAGCGATCCGCGCCTGGGCCGTGTCGCCGCCGGCTTCATAGGCGCGGCCCAAGTGATACCAGACGGCGCCATCTTCGGGACTCATGGCATGCGGGTTGTTGGGCATGCCGGCCCCGACGCCGCTCTCCGCCGCCTTCTTCAGCGATTCGATGGCCTCCGGGTTCTTGTTCTCCTTGAAAAGGACCCAGCCCAGCGTGTCCAGCCGGGACGAATCCTCGCCGGCGGCCACGGCCTTACGGGCATACCCTTCCGCGGCGGGCAGATCGATGTCATAATCGGCCATGTAGTAGGCGGCGGCGTTCAGCTTCTCCGGGTCGTCGCCAGCGGCCTCGGCCATCTTCTTGGCGACTTTGGCCGCTTCGTCTTTCTGACCGCCTTCGGCCAGGGCCACGAAATACTCTGCGGCGACGCCCTGGTCATCCGGCTGGCTTTCCCAAATCGTCTTGAGCGTCGCCAGGGCCGCCTTGTGATCGCCGCGCAGGTATTGCAAGGCGGCATCCTCCAGCGTCGGCTTCTTCTCTTTGCCCGGCGCGGCCGCTTCCTCCTCGCCCAACTTGATCTGAATGCCCAGTTTGCCCACCAGCTCCTGGAGGCCTTCGGGCCCGCCAAAGCCGACTTCGACGCCTTGAATGACGCCTTTGGCGTCGATGGCGAGAGTCGTGGGGATGCCTTCCACCTTATAGAGTTCGGCGCCTTTTTTCTCCTTGTCGATGTAGAAGGCGATGGATTCCAGCTTGTTCTTGGCCAGGAAGTCCGCGACGGTCTTCGGCGCCTCGTCGGACACGCTGATGACCTTCAAACCCTTCTCTTTGCCCAACGCGGCGGCGCGATTCAGGAACGGAAGGGAGGCGCGGCACGGCGGGCACCACGTCGCCCAGAAGTCCAGGATCACCGGCGACCCCTTGAAGCTGGAGAGCGCCACCGCCGCCCCGCCTTCCACGGGAACGAAGGAGAAATCCTGGATCGGCTGGCCGACGAGCGGGCTTTCCTCCTTGCCCTCCGCGGCGTTCTTGTAGCCCTCCGGTGGCTTGGTGGAGAAGAGCGCGGGATCGAGTTTCTCGCCGCGGGTCGCGCCGTGGAGCTCGGTTCGCATCTCGGCTGCGAGTCCGCCCATGGCGATTTGTATTCCACTGCCCAATAAGACCCCGTCATCCACGCCGAGGAAATACCTGACCGGCCTGGCCGGCTCGGACGCGGCGAGCGACTTGAGTTCGATGGCGCCGGCGCGGCGCCCCTCGACCGTCTCCTCGCCCTTCCAGACCGGCACGCTCAGCGATTTCGCCAGCGGCTTGTTCAACAGCAGTTCGCCCAACCCCGGCGCCAGGCTGCGCAGCACGCCGGGGATGGTCTCGTCGGC
This sequence comes from Candidatus Sumerlaeota bacterium, assembly GCA_026398515.1. Taxonomy (GTDB): domain Bacteria; phylum Sumerlaeota; class Sumerlaeia; order JAPLSS01; family JAPLSS01; genus JAPLSS01. The sequence goes on from JAPLSS010000744.1 coordinate 5,032, forward strand.
CTTCCTCTTCTGCTGCATGTACTGGGAATCGCCGGTCCGCCATTGGATGATGTCATC
>JAPLSS010000855.1 GCA_026398515.1 Candidatus Sumerlaeota bacterium
CGTCCGCGCCGCCAGAAACCGCTCGGCGGGCGCATCCCGGGTTGTAGCTCGGCGCCCGGGGATTCAGGAATGCCGTATCGCCGACGCCCCGAAGGGGCGAAGAGAGCGTTGGCCTGCGAACCGTATCACATCGTGAAGAAAGCGGAATGGACGAGACGCATCAGCTGCAGTGCGGGATGCGCCCCCCAGAACCGCTCGGCGTGAATCCATGAAACCCTTTACTTCCACCGTGATTCGCTTCATTCTGAAAGGTTGGACGGCCGGCGCGCCAATCATACGCACGGTTTCGCGAAGGGGGAGGCGGGAATGCGCATTCTACTAACGGGGGGCGCAGGGTTCATTGGCTCGGCGGTCGGCGGTTTGTGCATCGCCCGCGGCCATGACATCGCCGTGCTGGACAACCTCAGCAAAGGCCGGCGCGAGTTTGTTCCGCCCGACGCGCAGTTCTACCTGCAAGACCTGAACAACAACCTGGACCAGGTGTTCGAGGACTTTCACCCGCATGCGGTGATTCACCAGGCGGCGCACGCCAGCGTCGTGCACTCGTTCCGCGACCCGCTCTTCGACGCCACGCAAAACGTGCTCGGCTCGATCAGCTTGCTGGAGGCGTGTCGGCGCCACGGGGTCAAGCGGGTCGTCTATGCCTCCTCGGCGTGGGTCTATGGCGAAGTGGACTCTCTGCCCGCCCGCGAAACCACCCCGCCGAAGCCCCTTTCGCCGTATGCGGCGAGCAAGTACGCCATCGAGCACTACCTGCGGTGCTACGGGCGCGAGTACGGCATGCGCTCGGTGGCCTTGCGCTATGGGAACGTCTACGGGCCTCGCCAGGACCCGTTTGGCGAGGCGGGGGTCGTCGCGGTGTTCGCGGCGCAGATTCTCGCGGGCAAGAGCCCGACGATCTACGGCGATGGGCGCCAGACGCGCGATTTCACGTACGTCGGCGACGTGGCCGAAGCGAATCTGGCGGCGGTGGAGCGAAACCCCGACGGGCCGTTCCCCGTGGTGTTCAACGTGAGTTCCAATCGCGAAACGCCCATCCTTGACGTGTTTCGCCTGATGTGCGAAGAGACGAAGACGAGCGTGACGCCCGACTTCGGCCCCTCGCGCCCGGGCGACCTTGCCCGCTCGTGGCTGGACAACACGGCCATTCGCGAGCAGCTGGGGTGGACGCCAAAGGTGTCGCTGGAAGAAGGCTTGCGCCTGACGCTGGATTTCATCCGCCACGGCGCGAAGAGGTAGACCGGCGGAACCGGAAGGGCGAAAAGGACGTAAAGGACCAAGACGACTCAGACGACAGGCGTGTTTTGTAGGCCCCCGAGGTCCTTTGAGTCCTAAAAGATCTCGCATCTTCAAAGCAGGATTCTGAACAGCATGGCATGGCGGACTTTTCTACGATGCAAAATCCACCGGGCCACGGTGACCGAGGCCAACGTGGAGTACGTCGGCTCGATTTCTATCGATGAGGACCTGATGGACGCGGCCGGGCTGGCCGAATACGAGCAAGTCCACGTCGCCGGGCTGGCCGGCGGCCAGCGGTTGGCGACCTACGTCATGCGCGCCCCGCGCGGCTCGGGGATCATCGCCATGAACGGCGCGGCGGCGTTGCGCATCGTCCAAGGCGAAAAGATCATCATCTTCGCTTACACGCTGCTCGACGAAAAGGAGGCGGCGGGGTTCGCGCCGCGCGTCGTGTTGGTCGACGAGAACAACCGCGTCCGCGAGGGCTGAGCCACAAAGAGGCGCAAGAGACACAAGAGAAAGGACTCTCTCTTGTGTCTCTTGCGCCTCTTTGTGGCTATTCACTTCTCCAGCAATTCCTTCGCCTTGGCGGCGAGGTTCTCAGCGGCGTTTTGCAGCAGGGCTTCGGGCAAGCCGGGGATCAGAACCTGATCCACGAGGTCGGCCTCCCACGGCCACTCGGCGCGGGCCATGTGCGCGCGCACCCGCTCGTGGTTTTCCTCGCTCAGCCCATCGTAGTAGGTCGCGGGGTCCAGACCCTCGTAACGCGGCAAGCGCGTGGCGCGCGGATCGAAGCGGTCGAGGCGCTGCTTGCCGCGCGCGGCGGCGATGCACTGGGCGGTTTCGCCCGGGCCGGCGTGCCCCGGGCCGATCTTGCGCCCGAAGCGCGCCTCGAGTTCGGCCGCCTTCGCCCCGCCGCCCGTCGTGGTCAGGATGCGCAGGCCGTATTTCTTCATCGACTCCTCGGCCGGACGGGAGAACGACTCCATCTGGGCGTTGCCGGCATGGCCGAGCAATTGCACGAGCGCGCGAAAGCCGACCTTCGCCAGCTCGCGATGCATCTCGGCGGCCAGCGCCTTGACCTGCCGCGGCGAAAAGTAGATCGAACCGCGATACGCGGTGAACCCCGGCGCGGTGGGGTACAGGGGCGGCAGGACGACGCCGCCGCTGATCGCCGCGGCGCGCTGGCAGATGGCCGCCGCGCGCAGCGAGTCGGTCCCGCACGGCAGGTGAGGGCCGTGCCATTCCAGGGAGCCGAGCGGCCAGTACGCCAGCGGCGTGCGCGCGATCGCCGAATCCAACTCCTCCGGCGTCATCTCTTCCCACAGGATCTTCTCGCAGGGGATCATTGCGGTTCCTCCTCCTGCACGCGATGGGATGTCCATTGGATGCGGCAAAACGAATTTCCCACGGAGACTCGGAGAACTCGGAGAAGACAACGTCCAACCAAACCTTCTTCTCCAATAACGGAGTTCGTAGCGCGCCCCTTAGTCCCTAAGGTCCTTGAAGTCCTTAAGGTCCTTATCCGGGGCGTTTCCCTTTCCGAGACTATTTCGACGGGGGCATGGCAGCCGAGGCCTTGGCCGGAGCTCCGGCCGGGGCCTTGGCCGGCGGCGTCGCGGGCCGGGAGGCCGCCGCCAGCGGGGCCGGTTCGTCCATCGGCTCCGCCCATTCGGCCTTGTGGCCCTCGCGATACGACGCATCGAGGGTCGCGATCGCAGTCTCCACGGTTTCGTTCGCGAACAGGGGGAGGAAACTGTGCGCGGGATGGGCCACCTTGCTCTTGTGGTTCTCGGCGTTGAGGGTCTGGCCGCTGCGCATGTCGAGAACCTGGCAGTCCTTGGGAAACAACATGGCGAAGTTGGCCGGCTTGGCCTGCTCGGCGCTGATGGGACGGCGGTTCAGCACCTCGACGTTGTGGATGGTGCGCTGGCCGAGGTTGTAAAAGCGCCCTTCGCGCAGTTGCCAGATTCGCGTTTGCGGGTCCTTGTCGATCTGGCGCGCCTCCCAGATGCCGGTCATCAGGTCGGACTCGCCCGTATTGATGTAGCGGACGATGCGTTTCGGGTACAGCGCCCCCTCGGCCGCCAGCCATAGATCGTAGCGGATGCTCTTGGCGCCCACGGATTCCGGCGTCTGAAACACGCAGGTGGCCTTCAGGCAGACGTCCCCGTCGCTCTCGTCGGCCTTCTCGACCCCTTGCCACGCGAAGTCGTTGGCGTCGCGGATCAGATCGGACAGCTTCCGGTCCAACTGGAAGCCGAAGAAACTCGCCAGGCCCTCCGGGTAGCGGAAAACCTCCAGCGGGCTGCCGAAGGAGATGGTTCCGCGGTTTTCCCAGTCGACCCAGCGATAGGTGCACTGGCCGTTGAACGCGATGATCTGGCGCTCGCGAACCCAGCGGGAGCTCTCCAACGTGTCGGTCAACGCCTCGTCGACGTACATCCCGCCGGCCAGGGCCAGCAGGCGCATGCCGTGGCGGTAGAGGCGGTTCTGCTCGATGGTGTCGATGGAATCGTATTGGGCCGAGCGAATGCGGCAGTAATACGCCTGGTTATACCAAACCTTCTCGCACGTCTGCAGGTAGGACACCGCCTGATCGCGGGTGACTCCCGGGTCGGCCGCCCAACCGGTCCACGTAACCAACCATGCCCAAGCCGCGATTGCGCCGCGGCGCGCCCAATTCTTCATAATCGCCTGCGCCCCCGGGGCCAAAACTGAGTCGCCGCCCGGACGCACGCACCCGCTCCGGGCGCCGGCGCGACCGTTTAGCCGAAACGCCCCGCCCACGCTTTCGGCCGCCTAAACAAACCCGTCGCTGACCCTAGAGGCGCCGCGTCGGAGAGTCCAGCGCATTTTTCGCGCGCGCGCCGAGGGCGGCCCCGCGACCGGGGGGGCGTACGTTGGCCGATCGATCCGCTGGCCATTGAGAGTCACATCCCCAGGCCCCGCTCGGCCCGCCGGCGTTTGAGCATTTGGGCCGCGAGCTACAGAGCCGCCCTCGGCGAGGTCGGCGTCCCTTGGCGAATCCGATCCCTGGTCTATCGACAAATCGAGAAGGAAGCGTCGATTGGGAAAGCCCCGCGCAACGCTTCCATCTCTCTTGTGTCTCCTGGGCGGTCTTGCTACAGTGGTTTTGCATGACAGGGAAGCATGGTCTCTTTGTTCGTAGCGCGACGCTTGGGTCGCAACGGTTTTCACCGTTCTCTCCTGGGCGCGCAACGAACCTCTCCGTGGAACAAGAGATTCTGGGACCCTGCTTCTTCGAGGCGCGCGAACCGTGGGCAAGGTCTTGATCATAGACGATGACGAACGGCTGGGCCGCTCGCTCCAGATCCAGCTGAAGGCGCTCGGCCACGAGGCGCGCTACGCCACCGATTTCGCCGGCGGGCGCAAGGCGATGGAGGGCTGGGCGCCCGACCTTCTGCTGCTCGATCTGAGCATGCCCGACCAGAGCGGCCTGGAGGTCTTGACGCTGCTGCGCAGCAAGCGGCCGGACTTGCCGATCGTGCTCATCACCGGGCGCCAGGATATGAAAGCCGGCATCGAGGCGATGCGCCTGGGCGCGTTCGACTATCTGCGCAAACCGTTCGCCGCCGAAGACATCGTGGCTCTGCTGGAGAAGGTCCGCCGGTTCGCCGCGGCTTCCCCTGAGGCCGCGGACGGCGAGTTGGAGCCGTTGGAGCCGGATGGCCCGTGGGAGATCGTCGGCGCGGACCGGAAGATCATCGAGGTCGTAAAACAGATCGGCCTCCTGTCGCGCAGCCAGGTCACCGTGCTGATCGAGGGCGAGAGCGGCACGGGCAAGGAGCTGGTGGCCCGCGCCCTGCACGAGGCCAGCGCGGCGGACCGCCCGTTCGTGGCCATCAACTGCTCGGCGCTCGTGCCGACGCTGATGGGCAGCGAGTTGTTCGGCCATGAGAAGGGCGCGTTCACCGGGGCCGATTTCCGCAAGATCGGCAAACTCGAACACGCCCAGGACGGCCTCGTCTTCCTCGACGAAATCGGCGACATGCCGTTGGATCTGCAAGCCAAGATCCTGCGCGTCCTGCAGGAGCGGGAATTCGAACGCGTCGGCGGTTTGAAGTCGATCCCGTTCCGCGCGCGGGTCGTGGCGGCGACCAACCGCGACCTGGAAGCCATGGTGCGCGAGAAGACGTTCCGCCAGGATCTCTACTTCCGCATCGCCGTCTCGCGCATCCAGATGCCTCCGCTGCGCGAGCGCAAGGGCGACGTGCCGCTGCTGGCCGAGCGCCTCGTCGAGCGCATCGCGCGGCGCTTGGGCCAGCCGGTTCGGGGAATCGCGCCCGAGGCGATCCGGCGCCTGGAGCGGCACGACTGGCCGGGCAACGTGCGGGAACTGGAGAATGTCCTGACGCGGGCGGTGGTGGTGGCGCGCGGCGAGGCGTTGACCGAGGAGGATCTCCCGTTCCTCGGCGACGAGCGCCCGGCCGCCGCGGCCGAGCCGGGGGACATCGGGCCGCTGCGCTTGGCCGAAAAGGTACACATCGAACGGGCGTTGCAATCGACGAATTGGAACATTACGCGGACGGCCCGGCTGCTGGAGATTTCGCCGACGACGCTGCGGAAGAAAATCGACGACTATGGGATCGCCCGCTCGTCCTGAGGATGCTGGCGTCGGCGCGCGCGGGAAGAGACTGCCCTCGGTTCGTAAGAACTGGTTTTATTCGCGCGGCGGGGCGACGTTTTCGCTTCTTGACAGGGCGCCGCGGATGTTTGATGCTCTCGTCCGCGGTCGGCGCCAAAACCCTTTCCTGACGGCACGTTGCGATTCGTCTGGATTTCCATTGCTGGGGGTCCAGCATGGTCGAGCCAAGGAAGGGCGGCGCCAGTTATGCATAGCCTACGGCAGTGCAAGCCGGCGTTTTCGCCGCGCTCTCAATTTCGCTTCGCCTACGCGGAGCCATGCAGAGGATGGAGGTCGCATATGTCAATCACCAGCACCACGAAGTTGAGCGTCCTGGCGCTCCTCGCGGCGTTCGCCCTGACGGTCGCCGCTCAGGCCGCTCCCGCCGCCAAGGGGTCCAATCAATCCGTCATCGTCAAGCATTTTGCCAATTCCAAGCCCGTTCTATTCGCTCCCAAAACCGCCGAGAACAAACTGCGCGGCGGCGAGTACATGTGGATCGGCGTCGGAGACCGGCCCACGTCCATCAAGGGAGTCCCAGGCGCGCCCGCAAAGGGCAAGGTTGTGATTGCCCCGAAGAAGGAAGAAGTCCGCAAGCCGGCCGCCAAGAAAGCCGCGGCCAAGAAGCCGGAAGTGAAGAAGGAAGAGGCCAAGCCCGCCGCCAAGGCCGCCGAAGTGAAGAAGCCGGAAATGAAGAAGGAAGAGGCCAAGCCCGCCGCCAAGAAGGGCGAAATGGGCAAGGTGAAAGAGGAAGTCTCGAAGGGCGCCTCGAAGGTCAAGGAAGAGGTCAAGAAGGCCGAGGCCAAGGCCGCCGCGCCCGTCAAGGCCGCGGAGAAGAAGGCGGGGGGAAAGAAAGCCGCCAAGCCCGCCTCCGCTCCCGCCCCTAAAGCCACGGAGAAGAAATAACCGTCTGCCCGTGCGATAGACGCGCGAGAGGGCGAAAGGGGCCTGCGTCGGGCGCAGGCCCCTTTTGCTTTGTTTTCGTGTTGCCGCGCCGCCGCGGCGCGGAGTATCCTTGCGGGATTGCAGGATGAGGAGGATGGGATTCGTTGGCCCTGGAGATCCCTGAAGTCAAACCGGACTGCCGGCATTACCGCGGATACAAACCGTGCGGGTTCCGCGAGACCTGCGACGGCTGCCCCCACTATTCGCCCGAAGGCCGCCGCATTCTGATCCTCAAACTCGCCGCCGCCGGCGACGTGGTCCGCACCACCCCCCTTCTGCGCCCGTTGCGCGAACGCGAAGCTCCGTGCCACGTGACCTGGCTGACCGACCCCTTCTCCGTGGACTTGCTGCGCCAGACGTCGACCATCGACCGCCTGCTCGCCTGGTCCGCGGAGACCTGCATGATCCTGGAGGCCGAGGCCTTCGACCTGCTGATCAACTTCGAGAAAGAGCCGCGCGCGCTGGCGCTGGCGAAGCGCGTTCCCGCGCGCCGCAAACTGGGCTTCGGCCCCGCGCCCAACGGCGCGCTCCACGTGTTCAACCGCGAGAGCGTGTACGCGCTGCGGCTGGGCCTGTCGGACGAACTGAAGTTCCGCGTCAACCAGAAGACCTATCCCGAAATCGTGTTCGAGATGATCGGCCTGCAGTACAAGGGCGAGGAATACGAAATCGCGCCCAGCCCGGAGGCCAGGAGTTACGCCGCCGACTTCGCGCGCCGCCACGGGCTGGACGGCTCGGCGCCGGTCGTCGGGGTGAATACCGGCTGCGGCGACGTGTTTCAGACGAAGCAGTGGACCTACGAGGGCCTGGCGGGTCTGATCCGTCTGTTGCGCGAGCGGGGCGATTGCCGCGTGATGCTCCTCGGCGGGCCGCGTGAAGTGGAACTGAACCGCCGGCTGATGGCCGAGGCCGGCGACGGGGTCGTCGATTCGCGCTGCGACAATTCGATCGCCGAGTTCGTGGGCCTGGTCGATCTGTGCGACGTGGTCGTGGCCGCCGACACCATGGCGTTGCACATCGCCATCGGGTTGAAGAAGCAACTCGTCGCCTACTTCGGCCCGACCTGCGATCAGGAGGTCGGCTTGTTCGGCCGCGGCGAGAAGATCGTCACCGAGTTCCCGTGCAGCCCGTGCTATCTGACGACGTGTCCCAAGGAGCGGACGTGCATGATGGCCCTGGCGCCGGAGACCGTCGCCGAGGCGGTGGGGCGGCGTTTGGCGGCGCTCCGGGCAACCCACTAAGGGACCCGAAGGACCTCAGGGACCCAAAGGACAAAGAGGACAACAAGGACAAGAGAAGATGGAGATCCGTTGGGTCCCTAAGGTCCCTTAAGTCCTTCGCGAAAGCCCTCTCAGCGGCCCTGCCCCCATGCGCCAATCCTTTCTGTCCATCTTCCTGATCCCGGTCCTCCTGGGGCTGGCCCTGCTGGCGCGGCTTCCCCTGGAGCGGGCGCGGGGGGCGCTTGTCTATCCGTATCAGCTGGACAACGAAGAAGGTTATCTGTTGGACGAAGCCGTGGAACTGAGCCACGGACGGAACATCTACACGTCGATCCGGAATCCCCCGTATCTGGTGGCCAACTACCCGCCGCTCTTCCCCTTGTGCTGGGCGGCGCTCGCGCGGATCGGCCGGCCGTCGCTCGAGTATGGGCGCATGCTGTGCGTCTCCTCGCTGCTGGGGCTTGGCCTGGCGCTGCTGCTCATCGCGTTGCGGGCCGGGCGGCAGCTCCTGTGCGCGGCGGTCTGCCCGCTGCTCTTCGTGGCGACATACGAATGCCACAACTGGGCGGCCTACGCGCGGGTCGATCTGCCGGCCTTGTTTCTCACGCTTCTCGGCCTGACTTCGTTTCTCGCGGAAGACACGCGGGCCGCGCGGCGATTGGCGACCGCGTTTTTCCTGCTCGGCGCGCTGACCAAGCAGACGACGCTGGCCGCGCCGCTGGCGTGCGCGATTTTCCTGCTCCTGCGCGACTGGCGCGAAGGCTTGCGCTTCCTGCTCGTGTTTCTGTTTTGGCTGGCGGGCGCGACGCTTCTGCTGACGGCCCTGACGCGCGGGCAATACTGGCTTCACACCGTGGTGTACAACGCCAACACGATGGACTGGGGCCAGTTGGGCGTCTGGCTGCGGCATCTCGTCCGCTTCTATCGGTTCTACCTGGCCGGCATGGCGCTGGGCCTCGGGTTTCTCGGCTATCGACTGATTGTTCCGTTCAAGGAAGACGACCAAGAGATCGTCGCCGGCGCCGAAGAGCCGAACCCGGCCGACGAGTCGGCGCCGGCGGAAGCGCTAGCGCCGACCGACCAAGCCGCCCCGTCGGAGCAGTCCGACTCGTTTGCCGCCTCCACTCCGTCCACCTCGCCCATTCCGTCCACCCCGTCCGCCCCTGCGCCGGCCCCTCCCCCGCCCGATTACACCAACGCCGAACGCCTGGCGGTCGTGGCCATCTACTTCGCGTTGGCGGCGCTGTCGATCGTCTCCCTGGCCAAGGCGGGGGCGGCGGAGAATTACCTGCTGGAGCCTCTGGCCGCCGGCGCGATTTTCTACTGCGCCGTGTTGGGCCGGGCGTTGTGGGAATCCGCCTCGTCGCGCCGCGCGTGGGCCTCAAGGCTGTTCGCCGCGCTGATGATCGCCGCCGCCGTTTTGCACGTTTGGTGGCTGTTTTGCGACAACGGCGCGATCGCCCGCATGATGTTCTCCCGCTCCGTGCCGAGCGCCGCGCAGGAAGAGCGGGCGAACGAACTGCGGCTGGCGGTGGCGCTGGCCAACGGCCCCGTTCTGTGCGAGGACCCGATCTTTCTTATCCTCAACGGACGGCGCCCGCCGATCAATCCGTTCATCCTTTCGCAACTGGCGCGCGAGGGGAAATGGGACGAAACCCCGTTCGTGCGCCAGCTGGGGCAGGGCGAGTTCTCGATGGTCGTCACGACCGAGGACGTTCAGAACATTCACGGGGATGACATCAACGCGCGCTATACGACGCGCATGGTCGAGGCGTTGCGCGAATGCTATGCGCTCTACGCCGAGTATCGCCTCGGGCGCGACGGGCAGACGTACTATGTCTATCGCCCTCGCCCCGGCTACAGCCACTACCTCGACGTGGCGTGGAGTGGCGCAGGCTTTCCAGCCTGTGACGCGCAGAGTGGCGTGAGAGGCCTGGATTCACAGACTGGAAAGCCTGCGCCACTCACCGCCGCTTCAGCCCTTCCTTGATCAGATCCTCGACGGCGGAATCCGGCCCCAACGCCTGAATCGCGGCGGCGATGCGGGTTTCGGCCTGGGCTTCCTTCATGCCGAGGCCGACCAGCGCTCGCACGGCGTCGCCGGCGTGAGGATGGCCGGTCAGGAGGACCATCGGCCTTTTCCCCGCGACCAGGCCCGAGGCCCAGCTGTAGGCCTTGAGTTTGCCCCGCAGCTCCAGGACGAGCCGCTCGGCGGTCTTTTTGCCGACGCCCTTGATGCGCGTCAGGCGCTGCGTGTCGCCGGATTCAATCGCCTGCGCCAGGGCCGTCGGGGCCAAGTCGGAGAGGGCGGCCAGGGCCAGCGCCGGCCCGATGCCGGAGACGGTTTGCAGGACGAGAAACGCCTCGCGCTCGTCCGACGTGGCGAATCCGAACAGCGCCAGGGCCTCTTCGCGCACATGGGTGTGAACGAACAGTTCGGCTTGCTCGCCGACGCGGGGAAGCGCCTCGTGCGTCGAAAGCGGAATGTCCAATCCATAGCCGACCCCGCCGACCAGCACCACCACGTGGCCGGGGTTCTTCTCGATGATCTCGCCGCGGATTCGTTCGATCATGGTCGCAAAAGGGTTCCTGGCAGTGGCTGGGGAAGGGCAGCGGCCCAAAGGACATGAATGGTCGACAACAACCCAAAGGACCTATAAGACCATTAGACCTATAGGACGTATTGCCGCCTTCCGATTGCGCAGGGCCTCTATACTCGCCGCCCCGCATTCCATCAACACAATCGTTTCATCGCGCCCTTGCGATCAGGGTGAGCAAAAAGCGCCACCGGCGCGCCATGCCCTCGCCCGCCGCCAAACCCGTCTCATAATCCCCATAACATCTTGCGGATCAAGCGTCTTTCCGCAATGTCAGGCGCGCGCCCCATCTGTGCACGACCTTTGCGCAAGGGAGCGGCGAGCCGGGCGCATGGGTCGCGTCCGAGCCGCACGTTTGATTGTCTCGGGGGTGGCGAATGACAACCTTCATGCTGGGCAAGCGGAAGGGCCTGCTCGCGCCGGCGGCGCTCTTCCTCCTGGCGGCCTCCACCGCCTTGGCCGACGAGGCCCCGACGGCGCCGATCAACGCCGGCGACACGGCGTTCGTGTTGTGCGCCACGGCGCTGGTGTTGCTGATGACGCCGGGGCTGGCGCTGTTCTACGGCGGCATGGTCCGGCGCAAGAACGTGTTGGGCACGATCATGCACAGCTTCGTGGCCATGGCGATCATCAGCGTCCAGTGGGTCCTCTGGGGCTACGCCCTGGCCTTCGGCCCCGACCACGGGGGGCTGATCGGCGGCCTGTCGTGGGTCGGCCTGCGCCACGTCGGCGGAAACCCCAGCGCCGCTTACGGCGGAACGATCCCTCACCTGCTCTTCATGGCCTTCCAGAGCATGTTCGCCGTCATCACCCCGGCGCTGATCTCCGGGGCGATGGCCGAACGCATCAAGTTCAAAACCTACATAGTTTTCATCCTGCTTTGGACGACGTTGGTCTACGACCCGATCTGCCATTGGGTGTGGAACCCCGGCGGCTGGCTGTTCAAGCGCCACGCCCTCGACTTCGCCGGCGGCACGGTGGTTCACATGTCCTCCGGCTTCACCGCCCTGGTCGTGGCGCTGATGCTCGGCCGGCGCCGAGGCTTCCCCGAAGAGCCGATCCTGCCGCACAACCTGCCGTTCACCATCCTGGGCGCGGGCCTGCTGTGGTTCGGCTGGTTCGGCTTCAACGCCGGCAGCGCGCTCAAGGCCAATGACACGGCGGCGTTCGCGTTCGTGGCGACCAACTCGGCGGCGGCCTCGGCGGCGCTGACGTGGATGATCCTGGACTGGGTCTTCTACAAGCGCCCCACGGCGCTGGGCGCGGCTTCCGGCGCGGTGGCCGGGCTGGTGGCGATCACGCCCGCGGCGGGCTTCGTCACGCCGCTGTCGGCGCTCGTCATCGGCATCCTGGGCGGCGCGGTCTGCCGGCAGGCCGTGCAATGGCGGACGCGGCGGCGGATCGACGATTCGCTCGACGCCTTCGGCGTGCATGGAGTCGGCGGGTTGACCGGCGCGCTGGCCACCGGCCTGTTCGCCTCGGTGGGCGAGAAAGGCCTGTTCCTCGGCAACGCGAAACAACTTCTGGAACAGGGGATCGCCGCGGGGGCGACGCTTGTCTACGCCGTCGTGGTCAGCTTCATCTTGCTGAAAGTCCTCGACGCGACGATGGGCCTGCGGGTCGACGCACGCGAGGAGTTCGAGGGCCTCGACCTCAGCCAGCACGGCGAGGCGGGGTATTCCGAATAGGAGAGCCAAGCCATGAAGATGCTGCGTTGTATCGTTCAACCATACAAAATGGAAGACCTGCGCGCCGCGCTGGAGGACATCGGGGGCGTCGGCATGACGATCTACGAGGTCAAAGGCCATGGGCGGCAGAAGGGGCACAAGGAAGTCTATCGCGGCGCGGAATACCAGGTGTCGTTCCTGCCGAAAATGATGGTCGAAGTCGCCCTGCCCGACGAGCGGGTGGACGAGGTGGTGGAGAAGATCATCCAAACCGTGCGCACGGGCCAGATCGGCGACGGGAAGATCTTCATCAGCGATTTGGAGGAGGTCGTCCGCATCCGCACCTCCGAACGCGGGATCGACGCGCTGTAGAAAATGGGTAGAGTAGAGCGCAGGCGCGGGTGTGTTTAGGTCAGCGGCTTCCGGTGTGTCGACCGTTTCCGGTGGCGTGGCAAAGAGCCGTCGGACCCTGCATCC
>JAPLSS010000617.1 GCA_026398515.1 Candidatus Sumerlaeota bacterium
GCCATCGCGGGCCTGTTCCAGGTAAATGTCAGAGTGCCGGCGAATGTGCGGGTAGGCGATGCGATCCCGATGTATCTGACGGTTGGAGGCTTTTCGAGCCAGCCGGTGGATGTGGCAATCGCGAAGTGAGGATTCTGCCGCTCGATGGCGGTCAGATACGGTTGCGTCTCAGCTGCTTTGTGGCGGCAGTGGAAAACGCCACCGAAACCAGGGTGCCATCGGGGAAGATGGGACTCGGCTTCCCGCCAGCGCTGGAGTCAAAGCCCTTCCTACTGAGAATGAGTTCTAAAATGCTTTTCACCTGTAATTACGGCCAGCGCCTCCCCGGCATCGGCACCGAACGCTGTTCGCGTTTGGGCTCGGGGCCGCCGCCGCCGCCGGGCGCCCGCTGCATGGTGCGGCCGCCGAAGTCCAGCTCATCCTCTTCGAAGCGCAGCGGGCGGTCCAGAACCATCTCGATGGTGGAACCCTTGGCCAGCACGGCGTCCGGGCCGCGTGACAGCAGCACGCCCACCAGCCCGGCGGTAGCGCCCGCGGCGGCGCCGATGCCGGCGCCCATGCCGCTGCGCCCAGCGGCGTGTCCGGCAATCACGCCTACCGAGGTGCCGGCGGCGGTGGCCTCGCCCACCGTCCGCGCGTCTCCGCTCTTGTTGCCTTCGCTGCGCACTTTGCCCTCGGCGCGGTCCAGTTCCTCGCTGGCGCGCCCGTCCAGGCTGCCGATGCGCGCCCGGAAGTCGCGCGTGACCCCGTTGGGCAGGGTCAGCTCTTCCCGTAGCCGGAACAGCCCAGACTTACACGCTTGGAGGGTTACCGGAGTCGCTATGGATGGACAGCATGGAAACAGCGGCTCGAACGAAGGGGGATGGGTGTATAGTGGATGGCAGCCCGGAACCGAAAATGGAAATTCCGGATGAGAAATCGCTTGGAATGAGGCCCTTCCGGGTTTTCCGTGCCCGGACGAGGCAGAGCTGGCGCCCTTCCTCGGCTGCCGGAGTCGCTCGGGATGGAAAGGATGAAAGAAACGCTCCAACGGAGGTGCTTGGATGTACAACCAATGCTGGTCAGGATGGCAAAACCGAAATCCTGGGGAAAGGCTATGACGAGAATACCCCCGGGGGCTTATTGTGGCTCCCTGCGAGTGATTGCATTAGAGTTCTGTCCCGCGGTAGGTGAGCAGTCACGCGGTATGACATTCGGTCAGCCGAGGGAATAGGGGCATTGCCATGAAAGGACTGGCGGCGAACCCCACGGCTATCACGACCGCCGTTGCGCTTCTCACAGGCTGGGCGGTGGCATCGGAACTACCACTGGTTTTCGAGCGAAACGAGGGTCAATTGGCCGCCGAGGTCCTGTTCATCTCGCGCGGTCCAACACACACGACCTTTTTGATGCGGGACGGAGTGGTTTTCGCAGTCCCGCGGAAAGACGGCGATCCCGACCAGATCCGCATGAGGCTGGCGGGGAGCAGGATCGGCACGCTGGTGGAGGGCGAGGACCGGCTTCCCGGAACCGTGAATTATTTCCTCGGGAAAGACCCGGCGGGGTGGCGGACTAACATCGCAACGTACGCAAGGGTCAAATACTGGGAGGTCTACCGGGGCGTGGACATCTCTTTCTACGGCCGCCAGAACCGTATAGAGTACGACTTCGAACTGGCGCCGAGGGCGGATCCGAGTGCGATTCGGGTGGAGTTCGAGGGCGGGGAGATCGTCGACGGCGCGAACGGGGATCTTGAGGTCCGGGCCGGCAAGGCTACTCTGCTTCACTTGAAGCCCGTGGCCTGGCAGGAGACCGCCCGCGGACGAGAGGCGGTAGCGGCCCGATTCGTGCGCAGGGACGGGGGTGGGATCGGCTTCGAAGTGGACCCGTACGAACCGAGCCTGCCGCT
>JAPLSS010000975.1 GCA_026398515.1 Candidatus Sumerlaeota bacterium
GAGCCGGAACACGCCGCCGACGGCGCGTGAAAGAAGCCCAGGGATTGAAATCCCTGGGCTTCTCCGTGCGCGTGCAAGAATGCAAAGGCACGACTCAGAAGTCCACCTGGGCCCGCATCATGAAGATGTCGGCGTCGGCCCGCGTGTCCGCGCCCGGACCGACGTCCGTCCGCGAGCGGATGTAGTTCCACATCAGGCGGACGTTGCTGTGCAGATACCAGTTGATGCCCAACGTGTAATCCCACAACTTGCCGCCGTCGATGCGATCGTCATCCAGGTCGAGGTAGGAGAGCCGCCCGGCGACTTCCCAGGCGCCAGGGCCGCCCTGGGTGTAAGGCTTGAGGGGCTTAACGCGGTCGAAGACACCCTCGGACTTCTTATAGGGCCGCGTCTCGCCCGTCAGGAAATAGCCGGCCTGGATGTAATACCCGTGGTACGTCGGGTCGGGCTGGTTGCCCGCACGAGCCACATTGTTGTCGGCGGCCATGTTGGCGGCGATGTACTCGGCCTCGGCGTGGAACGGTCCGAGGACCAGGGCGCCTTCGGTCCCGTAGAGGCAGATGTCGCGGGTGAAATAGTTGCCGGTGTCGAGGAAGAACGGGGCAAGGTTGGCCTCCGGGCGGGCGCGGTAGCGCACGTTGCCGTCGGTGTGGCGAACGCTGAACGCCGTTCCCAGGTGCAGAAGCCGCTTCCCGTCGTCCTCATACCACGGCAGGCCGGTAATGCGAGTCGTGAAGGCATACTGGCCGTCCACGACGGCCTGGGCGCCGTCGGCCTGGTTGGTGTCGCGGAAGATCCCGGCGGCCCAGGTCAGGCGCTGATCGAGAGCGTCGTTGTAGATCATGGCGCCCCCGTTGCGAGCGGGTACCAAGACATTGGGGAGCCCTCGCTCCAGGAAGGTCAAATAGTTGTCGCTGAGTACATACTCCAGGCTAAAGGGCTCCTTGAAATGGCCGAGGCGGAGGGCGCCGACGACGGGCAGTTGCTTCAGTTCCATGTACACGTCCTGGGCGACGGCGGCGCCGGTGGACCAGTCGTATTCCCACTTGAAACCGACGTTCTTCCCGAGGTCGCCGGCGACGCAAAGGTAGGCGCGGCGCGTCTGGAAGCCGTCGCCGATTTCGCCGACGCGTGCCTCGGCGTCGCCGTCGCCCATCCAGGCGAAGTCGTAATGCAGCCGCCCCCCGAACTTCAACTTGATGCTCCCGTCGCGCGAGTCCATCCGGATGCCGTCTTTCCAGTAAAGCCGCAGGTCGTTCGGATCCGGGTTCATCCCCATTTCCTTCAGGACGTCGGCGACCGCCTTGTTCCGCTCCATTCGAGATTGGATGTCGGCGATCTGCTTCTGCAGCCCCGCCACCGTCTGCTGAAGCGCCTTGACCTGCGCTTCGAGGTCCGCTGCGGCGGCCTCCTCGGCCGGCGCTCGGCTGGTGTAAGAGACCAAGATGACACACGCGCCGACAGCGATAAGCCTGAGGGTTCTGTTCACAATCGCCCTCCTTGGACCCCGCGACACACTCGCGGTTTCTCCCTGCGTCTCTCGACAGTCCGCCACCAACCCATGGTGTCGGCTGTGGGGAGGGCGAGTTATACTAGGTCCAACAACCACCGGTCAAGCAGGATAAGAGAGTCGTCCGGGGTGCTCTCACGTCCCAAGCGGGGTCAGCAACTGCGTTGATCTTTCTTTCGGCCAGACGCCGGGCCGCATCTTGAATATTTGGGACCACTTGAGGGCGGCAAGGACGGCCCCCTAGAAAGGCCAGACGAGCGGCGCCAGAAGCACCGTCACGACGCCCATGAGGACGTTCAGCGGCACGCCGATACGCGGGTAATCCAGGAACCGGTATCCCCCCGGCCCATAAACCATCATGTTCGTCTGGTACCCGATGGGCGTGGCGAAACTGGCGGCCGCGGTCGCCCGCGACCGCGACGGCGCTGGGGTCAGGCTTTCGAAATCAGCCCCTCGTTCTCGAGGTACGCCAGGAGTTGTTCAGCCGACTCTTCGGGCGTCGCCTCGCAGGTCTTCAGGATAACCTCCGGGTTCTCGGGCGCTTCATAGGGGTCGTCCACGCCGGTGAACTGCTTGATCTGGCCGGCCAGGGCTTTCTTATACAGGCCCTTGGTGTCGCGTTTCATGCATTCCTCGATGGGCGTGTCCATGAAGATTTCGATGAACCGCCCCCCGTCGCCCTCAACCTGCTTGCGGACGGCGTCGCGGATCGCCTTGTACGGGCTGATGCAGGCGCAGCAGGCCGCCAGGCCGTTGCGCGCCATCAGGTTCGCGACGAACCCGACCCGCAGGATGTTCGTATCCCGGTCCTCCTTGGAGAAGCCGAGGCCCTTCGAGAGGTTCGTGCGGACGACGTCGCCGTCGAGCACTTCGATCTTCACGCTGCGCTTCCGCAGCGCCGGCGCCACGAGGTCGGCAATCGTGGTCTTGCCCGAGCCCGAAAGCCCCGTGAACCACAGAACGAACCCCTGAGCCATTGCCATCTCCTTGTCTCCCTCTTGCCTAAAGAATGTTCGCCACGTTCCTCTTCATTCTACGGGCATTCTCGTAAGACCGTACACGCCTCGTCCGCCTACGGCGAGATCTCGCTGTGCGGACGGCGACGCGGGTCGGACTGGCTACCAGACCAATTTCACGAGCGTCGCCGCACCGAGCGCGATGGTCAACAAACCGATGCCCAGCCGGAGCCGCCGCGCCGAGAGCGCCCGGACTGAGTGAACCGCGAGGGGCACCGAAAACATTGCGCCTAAAACCAGC
>JAPLSS010000859.1 GCA_026398515.1 Candidatus Sumerlaeota bacterium
GATTGCGGTCTTCCTTCGGCGACACGCGGATGTCGTTGATGAACGCCAGCCGCAATTGATGTCTCCCCGCCGGCAGCGTCGCCCCCAACGGATACGCGCGCCACCGGCGGCCCGTCAACTCCACCTTGCCGAGGCTCTTTCCATCCAACAAGACCTCGACGATCGGAAAGACGCCCTTCGCCTGAGTTCCCTGCGCGATGATGTCCACCTGATACGAGCCGGCGCGCGCGATCTCCAGTTCCGTCTGAATGTAGCCGTTGGAGTTCAGAGCGACCGTCGCATTCGTCGGATGAGAGAAGTGGGGCATCTTCGGGTCCGGCGTCATGTCTTCGGCCTCGACCGTGTAGCACGGCGAATTCTCGAACTCGGCGCCCGCCGCGGCCAGCAGCGAGCAAGCCAGCCGATCGGCCTTGCGATCGTTGTCCTTTTCCGTGTCCCAGCGAATCGCGTCGACCACGAAAGCGCCCTTGCCGCGGGGAAGGCGGACGAGCGCGGGCGGCTGTGTGAGAAACGAAGCGCCGCCCTTCGCCGCCGGCGCGACCAACAGTTCTTTGAGGTAGAAGTTGCGATCCTCGCCATCGCCCCGGGCATCGTTGGTGAACGAGATGGAGACCGAATGCGGCCCCGCGGCCAGATCGGCCAACACCGGATACGTCTCCCACCGGTCGGACGTCAGGCTGACCACGCCCAGTTTGCGCGCGCCTTGCTTCGGATCGACGCCTTCGCCGACCGAAACCGCGGCCACCGGGTAGCCGCCGCCCGCCGGAGTCCCGCGCGCGACCAAGCCTAACACGTACGTTCCGGCCTTGGGCGTCTCGATCCGTGCGACGATGGCGCCGTTCGTGCTCAGGAAAGCGCCCTCGTCGTTCACGCCGACGATTGCGCCCTCGGTTATCATCTTCCGCGCGTCGTACGGCGTCGCTGCCTTCTCGTCAAGCGACGGCACGAACGCGAAATCGGCCATGCCAGTGGCCAGCGGCGTGTCCGACCAGGTCGAGCCGGCGTGTTGGCCCAGCCAATAGAGGTCCTCGCGAGTGAACGCGCGCTGCATGGGATCGTCCGACGCGCCGAACAGAAGTGGGCCGGCATAGGACTGCGCTGTCAGGTCCGAGCCGTGGAGCGGAGAGATCTTGGCGAAGCTCTCCGGGGTGGGCCGATGCAGGTACACGGTCCCGCCCCGCGCCAGAAGCGCCTCGGCCCCGGCGCGCGCCGCCAGCAGAGGCTCCGCGTCGCCTTGAACGACAAGCAGCTGATACGGCGCCAGGTCGGCCCTGGCCAGTTTGCCCGACAGGTCGTCGAAGACTACTCCTTTATCATGCAAAAACTTCAGGAAGTCAGGCGAGGCCGCCGCCACCGCCGTTTGGCCTTCCGGGGCGCGGCGCCACGCCAGATAGTTCAGGCAATTTTGCAGCAGGCGCGCGGCCGTCGGCTCGGTCTCGAGTTTCGCCGAGATCAGGAATTGCGACAGGATCAGAACGCCCTTGCCCGAATCGAACTCGAGGAGCGGGGAATACGCGATGCCTTCGCGGCTTCCCGACACCACGATCGCCCGTCCCCCGTCGCGTTCGGCGCGTTCCGGTTCGCCGGCGGTTGCGAGATGATCGCCCCGCCAGAACTTCAGGTCGTCGGGCGCGATGCCGGCCAGCGCGGGATGATCCGGGATTTGCGCGAAGGTCATGGTCGAGCGGCGCGCC
>JAPLSS010000420.1 GCA_026398515.1 Candidatus Sumerlaeota bacterium
CATCGACTACTCGTCGAATACCACCACCGCCCGCATCATCCAGGACCACTACGACCGCATCGGCAAGATGGCGCTGGCCTGGATCACGCCGGGGCAGACGCTTTACCAGGCCCCCCAGCTGACCGCGGCCGTGGAACAAGCGCTTTCCTACGTCTACGCGTATGTCTATCCCGGCCGCTCGCGCCCCGGCAACTGGTGGAACTGGGAGATCGGCATTCCCAATGAACTGGGCCCCGCGCTTCTCTTCGTCCAGGGAGCCATCGACTCGACCGTCTGGCAAAACGCGCGCGACACGTTTCACTTTCTCATCTACGACCAGCCCCACATGACGGGACAGAACCTGATCTGGAGCGCGACGAATCACATGTATCTCGCGCTCATGGATAACGATCCCGCGCACATGGCGCCGGTCAAAGACGCCTTCGAGACGCAGTGCGCCATCCAAAGCGGCGACGGCCTCCAGAGGGACGGGTCCTTTCACCAGCACGGCGCGCAACTCTACAATGGCGGGTACGGCAACGATTTTTCCCTCGACGTGTCGCGCTACCTGCGATGGGCCGACGGCGCCTCCTACCAGATCAGCGGCCCGGCCTTGGAAACCTTTGCGCAATACTTCCTCGATGGATCGTGGTGGATGATTCACCACGGCGCGTACGAACTGGCCAGTCGCGGGCGCGGCATCACCCGGGGCGACTACTCCACGCCGGCCCTCCAGCCGGCCTTGCTGGTCCTGGCCAATGTGGCGAACACGCGCCAGGCCGACGCCATTGCGGCCGCCAAACATAACCTGCTCTTCCAAAGCGCATACGACCTGGAGCGCGCGCCGCTCATGCCCGCGGTGGTTGGGTCACCTCTCGCGCCGGTCGAGCCGATCGGCCATCGCCACTTTCCCGAATCCGATTTCACGATTCACCGGCGCTCGAACTACTTCGCGTCGCTCAAGATGTTCTCCAGCCGGGTGAAAAACGGCGAGAACACCAACGACGAAGGCCTGAAACTGTGGTGCTTTTCGGACGGCGTGACCTGGATCCTGCTTGACGGGACGGACTATCGCCAGAACAACACACTGCCGACGCTGGACTGGCAACGCCTGCCGGGAACCACCGAGGAGCGCATGACTCGCGCCGACGGCTCCGGATTGAATACAACGCAAAGCAAGTCCTTCGTGGGCGGCGCCGGGGCCGGCGGACGCGGCGTCTCGGCGATGGACTTCAACGCGGTGAACTCCGCCCTGACCGCCAAGAAGAGCTGGTTCTTCTTCGACGACGAAATCGTCTGCCTGGGCTCCGGCGTCACGTGCACGTCGACGAATCCGGTGGAGACGACCATCAACCAGCGGCGGCTGGCGGCGCCGGACGCGCTGTTGACGGTCGATGGCGCCGCGCAGTCGACTAAACTCCCCTGGAGCGCGTCGTTGCCCAACATCGCGTGGGCGCAGTGCGAGGGGTTCGGCTACTATTTCCCCGGAACCGCCACCATCCAGGCGCGGCGCCATGAGCAGCAGGGCGCCTGGGCCGACCTGAACAGCCTCAATGGATCCTCAACCATCTACTCGAACCCCATCCTGACTCTCTGGTTCGACCACGGAACGCAGCCAAGCGCGGCCAAGTACGCTTACGCCGTGCTGCCCGACAAGACCGCCGCGCAAATGGCCGCCTACGCCGCCGCCGCGCCCATTTCCATCGCCCGGCAGACCGGCACGGCCCACGCCGTCCGTCACCAGACGCTCGGGGCGCTGGGCGCGGTCTTCTGGAATGCCGGCACGGTGGCCCCCGTCACCGTCGATTCGCCGTGTATCGTGTACGAGGAACAGACCGCCACGGACTGCACGCTGGCCCTGAGCGAGCCGACGCACGCGACCACGACCATTCACGTCGCCTTGGATGGCGCATGGCAGGCGGTCGACCCGCCGTCCAACGTCCACGTCACGACCGGCGCGACCACGACCGACATCGCCTTCGATTGCCGAAATGGTGCGAACTACGTGGTCAGTCTACACACATCGAAATCGTCAGCGCGCCACTGGCGGGAATACGGACCCTCAGCCGCCCGGTAGCGCCGTCCGTCCTGTGGCGCCGGCGCTGCTTATGGCTTCTCCGGCGGACGAGCCTCGGGATCGGCGGTCAGATAGAGGGCGTCCAGTTTCGCGCCGCCTTCGCGCGGGGAGAACGTCGCCGCGGCCGCGCCCTCCTTCAGTTCGGCGATGGGCGCGTTCTGGGGTTTTCCTTCCGTCGCCACGCGCGTCCATTCTCACGCCGTGCGCGTTCCGGTCGACTAGGCGGACTCGGGCAGCGCGAAGCGCCTTGTTGCTCCAGGCTGACGAAGAACGAATCCTCCGGCGGGGTCGGCGTCAAAACGCGCGCCCACAGGCAGTAGGCGCCCGCCTTGGGAACATGGAACGGGTAGATCGCCCGCCCGGCCCCGCCGCTTCCCTTGCCGCCCATGCCACAGGGGTCGCCGCGCCCGTCCATATAGAAATACGAGACCGGCGTCTCCGGCGGCCCGGGCCTTATTCCGCCAGGGTCCCGCCGGCGTGGGTGAGGAGGCGGTTGAAGCAATCCCACGCTTCCATGCGCGTGCTCGTTGTGGGAGCCTTGGCCCGGATCGCTCATAAGGCGATGTCTTGCGGCTCCCGGGAACCGGGCGTTTGACAAAGAATCCGGGGTAGGGGCGACGCGGAAACCATGCTTGACCAACACCCCAGCAGCCCGGTGGAACGCTGGCTCAGCGCGCATCGCGCTCCGGCCGTCGTTCTGCTCCTGGGCGCGGCCCTGGCCGCGCGGCTGGTTCATCTGAACCGCGGGCTGTGGATCGACGAGTACGCCACCTGGTCGGCCATCTCGCTGTCGTGGAGCGACCTGCTGCGCGACCGCTTCGCCGCGGGCCATCTGCCGCTCTATTTCGCGCTGGAGAAACTGTGGGTCGCGGCGGCCGGCTCGTCGGGATGGGTCATGCGGCTGCCGTCGGTCGCCCTGGGCGTGACGGGCGTTTGGCTGGCGTTGCGCCTGGGCGAGGAAGGCTTCCGTCCGGCGGCGGCGTTCGTCGCCGCGGGGCTGTTGGCGATCGACCCGCTCGATCTATGGGCATCGCAGGTGGCGCGTCCTTACGCGCTCGTCTCGGCGCTGGCCCTCTTCTCCTCGCTGCAATGCATGCGGTGGATGCGCGCGCGGCGGCGGCGGAACGCGGTCGGTTTGGCAATGGCGACCTGGGCGGGCATGGCCGCGCTGCCGTCGTTCGCCTTCTTCGTCGCGGGCCAGGCGGCGTTCCTGGCGGCGCGGGGGCGAAAACGGCTCCGGGAATGGAGCGAGCCGCTCGGGGCGCTGGGCGTAGGAGTCGCCTTGGGCCTTCCCCTGTGGTTTTTGATGTGGGGCCGCGTGGTGAGAGAGTCCGCGTTGGAAGACCCGGCGGAATTGACGCTGAAACATGCCGCCCATTACGTCGTGCGCGGAATCTTCGGCGACGTGGATCGAACGCGATTCGGCGGCTGGCTTTCCTTTCCCGGCACGTGCTGCCTTGCGCTCGCCGCCGGGGTCCTGATCGTTGGGCTGGCGCGGAACAACGCCGCCAAGCGAATGGCCGCCGCGCTTTCGATGGACTCCCGCGGCGGCCAGGCCGGCGATGACGCGTTGCGCCTGACGCGGTATCTGGCGCTCTGGGTCGGAGTCTACACCGTCCTGGTGTTGCTTTTCTCCAGCCGCGTCTCAAACATCGCCGAGCATTCCCGGCATTTCGCGCCCCTGGCCGGCGCCGTCTGCCTTTCCTTCGCCGCCGCCGCATTCCTGCTTCGCCGACCGGCCTGGCGAGGACTGTATCTCGCGCTGACCGCGGGGTTGTTGTTCGTGTCAACTGTGGCCTGGTGGCAATACCCGGGCGACGGCCTGGGCGACGCCATCGCCTGGATCGAGTCGCGCCGGCAGCCGCGGGAGCGCGTCGCCGGGTGCAACGGCGGGCCGATTGTCATCGGCTATCGGTACGGCGCGCCCGCGGCGGCTCGCGATCATCTGGATTCGATTTCGCGCTCCATCCGATCGAAGAGCGAACTCCGCCGGCGTCTTCAGCAAAGCGCCGGCCCGGGCCAGGCGCTTTGGCTGTTGATCTACCATCAAGGCGATTCGCCCATCCTGTCCGTGGCAAGGAGCCCGGCGGAGTTCGACATCCAGGAATGGCGAGTCTTCGGCGACGCCCAAGCGCTGCGCCTGAAGCGGAAATGACGAAGCTCTTCCGCCGCGCTCCTCTTGCCCCTCGCGGCGGTCGTTCATGCTTTCGGACGAAAGCAGGCGGGGACGAACTCCAGATCGCTGGCCTCGCGAACCGCCAGTTGGATTTGGAATTCCATCACCTCGGGCGGGACCGGGTTCTGGTAGTCCTGAAGACAGGCCCGCGCCGCTTCGGCCAGCGTCTTGTCCTGGGTGCGAACCATCCGGTAAATCTTGACCGCGAGCGTCTCGGCCGCTCCGGGCGTGAGCCACGCGGGGATCATCGGCTTCAGCGCGTCGAAGTCGGAGGGGTGGAATGATAATCCGCGGCGCCGGCAGAGCGCCCCCAGGAGCGCGAAGCCTTCCTCCGGCGTCGTCGTCGGGAAGACCGGGATCTTCACGTCGACGCGCCCGGGGCGCTTCAGATCGACCTCGATCAGGTCGGGGCGGCTGGAGGCCAGGATCCAGATGATCCGGCCCCGGTTGCCTGGGTCGCCCATCTCCTCGGCCATCATCGAATACAGGCGCCCGGAGACGCCGGAATCGCCCGTGCCGCTGTCGCGCCGGCCCAGCGCCTGGTCGGCCTCGTCGATGAACACGAAGCAGCGGCCCAGCGCGTGCAGCAGACGGAAGATCGTCTCCAGGTTGCCCTCGCTGCTGCCGACCCATTTGTCGCGGAAATTCTTGATCTTCACCACCGGGACCCCGGCCTGGCCCGCGAGGCAGTACACCATAAAGGTTTTCCCCGTTCCCACCGGGCCGCACAGGAGATAGCCCATCGGCAGGGCCTGAAGATCGTTCCGGCGCCAGAGCTCCAGGTCCTGCTTCAGCCACTGCTTGATCTTCTCCTGCCCGTAGAGGTCGTCGAGCGTCTGCTTCGATTCCACGAACTCGATCAGGCCGTTGCAGTCCTTCTCGACGATTTGCTTTTTCAGCTGGGCAAGGTCCTCGGGCTTCAGCGGCTCGCGGGCGTGCTCGCGCGTCTTGAGCAGCCCTTCGACCGACGCGAGGGTGGCCCCGACGAGTTGGCGGGCCGCGCCTTCATAGGCGCCTTCCTGGGCGCCCAACGCTGCGGGATACGACGGCGCCATCAGGGCGAACGCCTGCCGCAGGTCCTCCGCCGAAGGGAGCGGAATGCGGATCAGGCCCGCCCGGTTGTTGTTGACCAGGTGCGGGTGAAGGTCGTGCAGGTTCTCGGTGAGCAGGAAGGTGGCGAGCGGCTGCTCGGTCAGGATGGTTTCCGTCGACCAATCGCGCACTTGGAGGGCCATCGCGTTCAGTTCGTAGCTCAGCCCGCCCGCCAGCCCCGGCAGGACCAGGTCGGCGGCGCGGAGGATGCAGCCGACGTGGATTCGCTGGGTTTTCAGGCGCGCCAGGTTGCCGCAGTAACGGAAGTAATGGGTCAGCGCCTCGATCGCTTCGCGCGGGCCGCTGGGCAGTTGGGGCGAGTCCTTGAATTGCGGCCATTGGCTGAAGATCTCGCCGCCCTTTTCCACGCGCAAGCCGTTGCCCAGGTCGTAACTGAGGACCACGTCGAACCGCGGGAGGAGCACGTGAAGCAGGAAGTCGGTCAGACTTCCCAGCTCCGCCTTGTCGCCCAACGGCAGCAGCATGCGGTCGCCGACGTTGCCGTGGAGGATGAACTGGTTGGCGGCGTTGCTTTCGTACAAGGCGATCAACTGCCGCGCCCAATCGGGAAGCGGGATCGAGACGGCGGTCTCGGCGGTTTTGGCGGGAACGGGGTCGGTCATATTGCGTGGGCCTCTGGAACGGGAGACCTGAGAAGCTGTCCTTCTCAGAAGGACAATTGGCGGTCATTTCGTCCTTTCGAAAAGGACAGCTTTGAAAGGGAAGCGAGCAACAGAGTCTGGATAAGAATGGAGAGGATTTAGTATGGAGTCCCGCCTTCAGGCGGAATGCTCTTGCCTGTGTTTCCCCCGAAATTGAGACATTCCGCCTAAAGGCGAAACTCCATACTTAAACGCTGCCCTGTTGCGACTCTGCAATTCTCAGCCTTTTTCCGTCTCCGGAGCCGGCCCCATCGTCTTGGCCGGCCCTTCGGCGGCCGGGGTTGGCGCGCCGGCCGCGGGCGCGCCTTCGAGCACGATCCCTTCCTTGGCGGCGAAGTCGGCCAGCGCTTGGTCGGCCAGCGCCTTCTGCTCGCCTTCCTTCAGGCGCACGTCGGTCAGGTCGATCGAGTCGCGGGCCACGCGGGCGCGGCCGGCCGCCTTGTCGCGCTGCTCACGGACCATGTCTTCGAGGCGATTGAGAGTGTCGCCGCTGCCGCCGATGGAGCCGATCATGCCGGTGGCCATCTCGCTCATCTCGGCCACCGCCTGTTTGATCTTCATGTCGCTGATCATGGCTTTCAGGTTTTCGATTTTGGTCTGGGCGGCGCGGACGGTCACCTCGCGCGCCTGCATCAGGTCGGTGTACGTCTTCTCGGCCTGTTCCATCTGCGACCGGTTTTCCTGGAGTTGCTGTTGAAGGGTCTGGAGTTGCAACGCGTATTGCGCGGCGGCGTCGCGGTTGCCGGCCTTGAGGTGGGCGCTGGTCTTGGCCCGCAGGTCGCGCTCCTGAGTTTCCTCCGATTTCACTTGGCTCATCAGGCGTTCGCACAGCGCGGCGTGCGAGGCCAGCCCCTGGTTGTAGCGCGAGATCTGTTCGCGCAGGTTTTCCTTCTCCACTTCCAGCAGCGCTTCGGGGTTCCTCTTCTCCAGGCCCGAGATGAACAGGCTGAAGAAGCCGCGGATCAGATTGCCAATGCGTCGAAACATGGTTGATCTCCTCATCCGGCCACGCCGGAACTGGAATGGGACAAACCTAAGGCAAGATCACAAGATTGCTCTGTAAATTTTATAATAGGAAATCCTTGGCAGATGGGTTTGTCTTTCGGCCAATCGTCCTGCCCTTAATCGTCCTGCCTTGGTGGGTTTTGTCTCATAGCACGACCACAGGCAGAACGATTAAGGGCAGGACGATTGACTCCCGCTGTGAAATCTCGCCGCCCGAGCGTCCGATT
The DNA here is from genome assembly GCA_026398515.1 of Candidatus Sumerlaeota bacterium. Lineage (GTDB taxonomy): Bacteria > Sumerlaeota > Sumerlaeia > JAPLSS01 > JAPLSS01 > JAPLSS01. The sequence goes on from JAPLSS010000420.1 coordinate 7,219, forward strand.
CGACTTCCTCTTCTGTTTGCTGAAAGATGGAAATCCCGTGTTGCCCGCAGACGAACAGGAATTCCACCCGGCTCATCCCAGCGAACTGGGCAGCGAGCCCGCTGGATATGCGACCCGACTCGAAGAACTTCAGAGCCGCCATGAGTTTGATCTCACGAACGGCATCCTCCGGACGCTTGCCCAGGGCGATCGTAAGCTCCGGGGGATCTTCTATGGTAGCGCTTGGCATTGTGGCCCTTCCTCGAATCCGGGATCATGGGAATCGGCCCGGATTCAGATTCGACCATTCCCTTGCGCCGAGATTAGTATCTTCAAGGAGCTCATTCAAGGCCTTTCCAATTCACTGCTTCTGCGCCTGTCCTTGCCTGGAACCTCCGATGATGTCCACGGGCGACGAGGGAACGTCGATCGACTCGAACAGCTCGGTGTGGTCCGCCATCCACTTGTTGGCGCCTTGGATCGACTTCACCGCGCCATCCAGCGTCAGCGACAGTTGTTCGGGGTCCTTGCTGGTGGCGACCTCTTCGGCGATCAGGCTGACTTGCTTCTCGATGCGGCCGAGCTCGGTCTGGGTGAATTTCAAGTTGTCCTGCGACTTATTGAGGTTTCCCAGCCGGGCCTGTTGGATCTCCAGCGTCCCTTGCAGCGCGCGGCGCACGGGCGACTCCTCCGGCTCTTGCGCGATCTGGGCGGTCAGGTCCTTGATGTCGGCCTCCACCTCGGCGCGGCGAGTCTGGGACAGCGTCGAGACGATCCGCCCCTGCAGGCTCAACAGCCGCAGGTAAATGGCCAGCAGTTGGTTGAGCCCTTCCGATTTCAGACTGGACAGACCCGGGGCCTCCTCAAATCCCGGCTCCGTCTGGACGACCTGGCGGCACTGCTGAACCAAGCGGGCGTAACGCTGCCGGGCCTTCTCGTCGAGCCGGCTGAGCATGCCCTGCTCCTTCTCCTCCCACGTCTGCCGGGCCGCCGCGAGACCCAGGCCGCGCACGAGGTTCTGGAAGCGCGGACTGCCCGCCATCATCGTGAGGTAGGCCGCTTCGTACGCCGCCCCCAGGAGCCAGAACGCCGGGTTGCCGAACCCCAGAATGACGAACCCCCCCCAGGATCAGCTGGTTGAGCGGCAAATGGCCGAGCAACGGCACGCGCGCCTTCAGACGGAACGCCGCCTTGACAAAGTCCCAGTAACTCAATCCGCCGCCCGCCATGCGCCTAACTCGCTTCGCCTTGTTCGATCCGTCGGAAACTCTCCGCGATTTCGTCGACGATGGCCAGAAATTCCGGCGCCTTCTGCATCTCCATGGGCGACTGGCCGGGGATGGGGACCGGCACGTCGGTGAACTCTCGCCCGATCCGCCCCGGCGCCGGCGTGAAAATCCACACCCGGTCGCCCAGGTACACGGCTTCGACGATCGAGTGCGTGACCAATAGGACGGTCGCCTGGACTTCCGCCCATAGGTCCACGATCAGGCGTTGCATCTCGATCCGCGTCGGCTCGTCGAGCGCCGAGAACGGCTCGTCCATCAGCACGATGCGCGGCTTGAGAATCAGCGTGCGCGCGATGGCCACCCGTTGCTGCTGGCCGCCGGAGAGTTGGCGCGGATACTTGTCCTCATGCCCGCGCAGCCCGACCCGCCCGATCCATTCGCGGGCCAGCGCGTCGATCTGCGATTCGGAGAGGCCGAGACCCTCGCGGTTGAGTTCCAGGCCGAACCGCACGTTGCCCAGAACGGTGAGCTGGGGAAACGAGCTGTATTTCTGAAAGACCATGCCGCGGTCTTTGCCCGGCCCCTGGATCGGAAGGCCGCGCGCTAGGATTTCCCCGGACGTGGGCGGAAACGTTCCGTGGAACGCCGCCAACAAGTTGAGCGCCGTCGATTTCCCGCACCCCGACGGGCCGATGATGGCGGCGAACTCGCCCTTGCCCGGCAGGTCCTCGATCCGAAACGTCAGATGCTCGAGCGCCTTGGATTCCCGCCGGGTCCCCGGATTCCAGGTCTTGCACACATCCCGGAATTCGACGACGGGGGGCTGAGATGGCGTTTCAGTGGTCATTCGGACTTCGATATTCTTTGTTCTGCATTCGACCCTCAAAACGAGGACGCTTCCAGCCCCGAAGGGGCGTCGGCGTGTAGCCGGGGGTGACCAAGCAGGCGGCGGTTGCGCCGCCGAGC
>JAPLSS010000021.1 GCA_026398515.1 Candidatus Sumerlaeota bacterium
CGACTATCTCGACGAAGTCAAGGAAAGCCCCGTGGGATCGGCTTTCGACTACCTGTATTCGCTGCACGCCTCGGCGTTCGTGGATCAGGCGGTGCCGGGCGATCTCATGTGGACCTACATCCTTCGTTATGCCGATGGCGCCACGGAGGCGATTCTCATTCGTCTGGGCATGGAGACCGGCGACTGGCGCGCGCCGAAAGAGTTGCCCGGCGCGACGGTCGGGTGGGTCGGCGCGGCGCTGAAACTCCGCCCCGTCGGGCTCTACGTCGCCACGCTCAAGAACCCGAACCCCGCCAAGGAAGTGGCGTCCATCGACATTCAATCGGCCAAGCCGGCCGGCGTCTCCGGCATCATCGCCCTTACGACGGGGAAAAGGATCTCGTGACGAACTGACATGGAACTCATAGTCTTAGATCCAGATCGTCGTGATCGAGTTCAGGGGAGATCTGGATGTCGCGCCCCAATGGACCGACCGATCGATTGAGAAGAGAGGAAGGAAAGCCCAAGCGGGCAAGGCCAAGGCGGCAGGCAAGAACAAGGATACGGCCAAGACCAAAGGCGACGACAGCAAGAGCGGGGAGTAGCCGCGCACGGTGATCGAGCCGTTTCACACGAAAGGATTGACTGACGATGGCGAAGCAACCTGGGGCAAAATCACTCCCGCTCTCGCCCCAAGTCCTGGAGTCTCAAGGCGTTCTCGGCGCGCTCGACCTCGGCGCAGAGGCTTTCGACCCGAAAGGGGCCTGGAATCAGACCTACGCCATTTGGGTGGGCGGGAGCGACCCGAGGGCCCAGATCGACGCCGGGAAGCCCTACAACATGCTGGAGATCGAACGCGTTCCCGGCGGCGCGGACGGCGGCTTCACGCTGCGGGTCCGGGAGTCGTTGCCGCTGGAAAGGACGGGCGGGCGGCACGAGACGACGGCGGAGATCGCGCGCGCCGGCGACGCTCTGGCGACGCCTCTCTCCTGGCGTCTGCGCGCGCAGACGTTCGACTTGGCCTCTGGCAAGGAGATCGAGCGAGTTCGCGTGGAGAAGGACGGCGAGGTCGGCGACGGCTCGCTCGTGACGCGATGCGGCGGACGGACTGTCGAGGCCAAACTCGCGTCGAAGGAGTACAAGTACATCGCCTACGCGGACGACCCCGTCGAGCAGCTGTTCGATCTCAAGAACGACCCGGGCGAAATGAAGAATCTCGCCGATGACCCCGCCCACGCCGCCGTCCTCAAGGAATACCGCGACCGGCTGAGCGAATGGGACAAGGGGCTCGAACGCGCGCCGCCGTCCGAGAAGGCCAGAGGCGCGCGAACCGGCGACGACGAATAGCGCCGCCGCGCCCGCAAAGCTGCCGAAGCCGAAACCGCGTAAAGACGTGGTTCCGTCCGCTTCCCGGAGACGGCGGGAGAAGAGAGTTAAGTCGGCCGAGTGAGTCGTCTTCCGCCCTGCCGAATGGAGTCATTCGAAGAATCACGAATAGCGAAAGGGACAACGCCATGATCATCACGGACATCCAGGCCACCACTCTCAAGGGCTTCAAACAATGGAACTATGTTCGCGTTCTGACCGATGATGGGCTGATCGGACTGGGCGAGGCGCACCCGGGACGAGGGGTGGTCGAGTTTGCTCTTCGCCAGCTCAAGCCGCTCCTTGTGGGTGAGGACCCACGCAACATCGAGCCACTATACACGAGGATGCTTCGCCCCGCGGGGAACCGCGCCGGCGTGGCTCTGGCCGCCATCGCCGGCGTAGAGTCGGCGCTTTGGGACTTGCGCGGCAAGGAGCTGGGCGTGCCGATCTGCGATCTTCTCGGCGGCATGTACCGCGAACGAATCCGCCTCTACGCCGACGTCGGCCATGGCAAGGACAAGACCGACACGCCCGAGTCGTGGGCCGCGCGGGCCCGCGAAGGCGTCGGCGACGGCTATCAGGCCATCAAGTTCGACATCGACAACTCGGCCAACGAACTGAGCCAGGACGCCGTCAACAGGGAACTCAGCACGGCCGAGATCGAGAAAATGACCGCTCTCGTGGCCGCGGCTCGCGAGGCGATCGGACCGGGCGTGGACCTCTGTATCGACTGCCACGCGCTCTACAGCGTCCACTCGGCCATCCGACTGGCCAAGCGGTTCGAGGCGTTCAATCTGATGTTTCTTGAAGATCCGGTCTCCAACGACAACGTGGAGGCCATGGCCAAGGTGACCAGCTCGACGTCGATTCCCATCTGCACCGGCGAATTCATATATCGACGCGATGGCTTCCGCGAACTGATCCAGCGGCAGGCGTGCGACATGCTCCACGTGGACGTGTCGGCCACCGGCGGGATTCTCGAGGCGAAGAAGATCGCGGATTTGGCCGACCTGTACACGATCCCCTTTGCGGCTCATAACATCACTTCGCCTATCGGCATGACCGCCACCGCTCACGTCTGCGCCGCCGTGCGCAACTTCTTCATCATGGAACTGCCCTATCACGAACACCAGACTCCCTGGCGCTGGCAATTGGCCACAGCGCCCGAGCCGCTGATTCAGGACAACGTCTTCGTCGTCCCCCGCCGACCGGGGCTGGGCGTCGAACTCAACGAGGAAGTCGCGCGCGCGCACGTCGCGCCGGGATATGGCTACTTTGGAGAAACGAAGTGAGAACAGGGCCCTCTTCCTTGCGGGCCGCAGCCTGGCAATATGGCCAATTTCGAATGGAAACAGACAGCGCCACGACCCCGCACGAGGAACGAATATCCGGAAAGGAATGATCCCTATGTTTCCCCATGTCTAGCGCAATCATTCTCTACAGTCGCTTGCACAGACGCTAAGATGGGCCAATATCTTGACGTTTGGAGGCAGTTCGTGACAAGGAAGACTTTGAAAGGCCTTCGCTTCGCGCTCGCGTTGACGCTGAGTCCTGAGGGATCGGCGTCGGCCGACGTGCGCGTCTGGGAGAAGGTGGAAATCACGCTGACTGCCCGGACCGACTATCCCAATCCCTACACGGACGTCGATGTTTGGGTTCGGCTGCAGGGGCCGGATTTCGATAAGACGGCACAGGGCTTCTGGGACGGCGGCCGGACATTCAAGGTTCGTGTCATGGCGACGGCCCCGGGAACATGGCGCTGGACGAGCCATTCCGATCCGGTGGATGCCGGGCTGGAGGGTCAAAGCGGGAGCTTCACGGCCGTCGCGTGGACGGAGAGCGAGAAGAAGACGAATCCGAACCGACGGGGGACCGTCCGTCCGACGGCCAACGGCCGGGCCCTGGAATACGCCGACGGCGAGCCGTTCTTCTTGCTGGCGGATACGCATTGGTCGGCCGGGACTTGGCGTTACCCGTTTAAGGGCGTCGCCCCGTCGCCTGACTATGTTCCGGCAGAAGGGATCGGCTTCGAGGAGTTTATCGAGCATCTCAAGCAAAAGGGATACAATTCCATTGGAATGATCTCTTGCTTCCCAAGCTGGGACGACGATGGCTACGCGAGGGCGCTCGACGACGACGACGGCGTGATGATCCGACGCGCATGGCCCAAGCCTGGCGCGGACGACCAGGGGATGGACCAGCATGATGAAAACGGCAATCGGCCCTTTTGTCTGCCCGGGAAGTGCAATGGGAAACAGGATGCCTGCGCGGATTTCGATCGAATCAATCCCCCGTACTGGCAGAGCCTCGACAGGAAGATGGACTATATGCAGGCCAACGGATTCGTTCCCTACTTAGAAAGCGTGCGCCGCGATCATTTCGCCACGTGGATTCGCTATCACGACTTCAACGAGTCGTTTGTCCGTTTCCTGAAGTATCTTCGCGCCCGCTACGGCGCCCATAACATGATTTACTCCCTCTTGCACTGCGACGGGGTTCCGTTCAGGGATGAGTTGAAGGAGGCGCTCGATCTCTACTACAGCCGGTACGGCCCGATGCCGTTCGGTCAGCCGACGACCGTCATGGCCGGGAAGTCTACGCTCCACTTCTTCGGGCACGTGGAGGAGTCTCCATGGCTCCAGTTGCACGCCTCTGGGAACGCCACGCGGCATCATGGGATTTACCAGTGGATGGAACAACAGTTCAACCATCCCAATCCCATTCCCGTCTTCAATAACGAGCCCTACTACGTGGGACACACAAACTACGGCGGCAGCGATACCATCGCCGGGGAGCGGCCCGAGCGGAACTCTCCTCGCGACAACTACTTCGGGCGCGCTCAGATGTATGGCAACGTCCTGTCCGGAGGCTTGGCCGGCCATGTGTACGGGTCACTCAGCTGGCCGGGCGTGACGACGGGGGAGCCGGCCTTGCCTGACTCGCGTTACGCTGACCACTTCTGGGTCCCCTTCTCGTTTCCCGCTCATGGACAGA
>JAPLSS010000608.1 GCA_026398515.1 Candidatus Sumerlaeota bacterium
CGATGAATTTTCGCCGCGGAGCTTTCGGCGAACCATTCGTTCAGCCGGGGGAGAAATTCATAAGCCGTCAGGTCGAAGTGCAGCGGCGAGATCGCCACGCAGCCTTTCATCAGCGCGGCGTCGTCGGTGTCGCCGGCTTCGGGACTGGAAGGGAACCACTCCGTGCCGATGTTGCGATAGGCGGCGTGGCGGCCCTCCAGCGACGGGCGGTGCTGGAACAGGTCGTAGTAACCGGAGTTGCCCATCCGCGCCGCTTCCCAGCCGCGCAGGCGCTCGTAAGCCAGCGGCGGCACGTTGACGTTGAGCATCACGCCGGGGGGCAGGCCGTGGCGGCGCACCATCTGGAAGACCTCGACCCCGACCCGCGCCGCCGTCGCGAAGGGCGTGCGGTCTTCTTCCTGATAATAGAGCGAGACGGCGATGGCCGGGAGGCCCAGGATGGCGGCCTCGCGCGCGGCGGCCACCGTGCCCGAGTAGAGGATGTTGATCCCGGCGTTCTGGCCGCGGTTGATGCCGGAGATGACCAGGTCGACCTTGCGCCCGCCGGCCAGCATGGTCAGGGCGACCTTGACGCAGTCCGCCGGCGTGCCGCACAGGCCCCAGCCCCAGCGCTCGCCCGCGCGCGGGCGGGGGACCAGGTCCATATCCTTGAGCACGGAGATGGCGTGGCCCTGGGCGCTGCACTCGGTGTTGGGCGCGACGATGAGCAGGTCGGCGTGGGGCGCCAGCGCCGCGGCCATGGCGCGGAGCCCCTCGGCGTCGATGCCGTCGTCGTTGGTCAGCAGGACGAAGGGGCGGGCCGGACTATCCCCCGCGCCCTCGCGGTTGTGTTCCTCAGGCTTGTTCGGTTCCGGGTTCATCGGGTCTTCAACTCTCCCCTTCAAGTCTCGATCTCTCCATCAGGTTAGCACAGCGGGAAAGGGAAGGGGAAGACTCGTTCGTTGTCCCGCCTTCAGGCGGAATCCGTGCTCTTCTGATGAAGAAAACGTCATTGACACTCAGGCCGTGCTGATTACATTATGTAATCATGCGTGTGATCAGGAAAACACGCCTTGAAGAGTACGCAAGATTGCACGCAAGAGCCGAAAGGCCGCTGATGCGATGGCATCGGATCGTAATTAAGGCCGATTGGGGGGATTTCGAACAGGTACGCACTTATTTTCCACATGCCGATCAGGTTCGAGTCGCCAGCGGCCGGCCCGTCGTGGTTTTCAACATTGAGGGAAACAATTTCCGTCTGATAACCGCCATTCACTATAACACTCAAACCGTCTTTATTTTGCGGTTCTTGACGCATGCGGAATACAATCGGGGAGATTGGAAAAAACAATTATGAGGGATCAAATTTCAACCAATCGTTCAAACACAAGAAAGCGTCCCATTTTCCGACTGGATGTCTGGCCGCTCCGCACGGAAGAGGATTACAAACGCTCGTGCGAGGTCATGGACAAGCTCGTGATGATCGAGCATCCAACGCCCGCTCAGGCCGCGCGGCGAGATATCATGTTTACGTTAATGGAAGCCTATGAGGCCGAGCATTGCCCCTTTGATTCTTCTGACGTAACGCCGGTGGAAATCCTGAGAACCTTGATGGAAGATCGCGGAATGAACGCCTCCGATCTGGGCCGCGTTCTGGGCAATCGTTCGCTTGGGTCACTGATCCTGAACGGCAGACGCGAACTGAGCAAGACCCATATTAAAAGGCTGGCTGAATATTTTGGTGTCACGCCGGCTCTTTTTATTTAGGTTCATTTGTTCCCCTGATTCAGCCAGACCTCCAGCCGCGGCGTTGCCCAGTTGTAGGGCTTGTCGATCACGTCCAGGCGGCCGTCCCCGTCCACGTCGGCCAGACGCGCGTCGTGGAACCCGATCCCGGTGCTGAACTCGGTCACTTTGAATTCGCCCCGCCCGT
>JAPLSS010000575.1 GCA_026398515.1 Candidatus Sumerlaeota bacterium
ACGCCGGGCCTGTTGAAGATGGATTCCAACAAGAACGTGACGCTGAACTTCGTCGACACGCGCCCGTACACGTTCACCATCTTCAAGACCGGCAACGGCTCGTTCCTGGTCAACGGCGTGGCGCGCCAGGCGCCCTGGCAGGGCGGGTTCCGCTTCGGCGAGGTCGTCAGCATCCTGGCCGTCCCCGATCCCGGCTGGACGTTCCTGAACTGGGAAACCGACCTGCGCGGCAGCGACAATCCGGAAGCGGTCTTCATGGACGCCGACAAGACGGTTACCGGCAACTTCACCAATCAGCCGACGGCCACGCTGACCCTGAATCGAACCGGCAACGGCCAGGCGCGGGTCAACGGCTTGACGGTGAGCCTGCCGTGGACCGGCATCTTCCTGCAAGGCGACCAGGTCACCGTGCAGTCCATGGCGGCGGCGGGGTGGAGCTTTGCGCGCTACACCGGCGACTTGAGCGGCAACGCCGATCCGCAGACGCTGACGATGGACACGAACAAGACCGTGACGCTGGTCTTCCTCGACACCCCGCCGCTCACGCTAACCCTGTCGGTGGCCGCCGGCTTAGGCAGCGCCACCGTCGACGGCGATCCGGTGACATTGCCTTGGACCGGCGGCTTCCGCGAGAATGAGATCGTCAACATTGTGCCCGTCCCCGCGCCCCCCGATCCGAAGACCTGGTATTTCTTGTATTGGCTGGTCGATCACGTGGGGAACGAGGTCCCGTTGAATCTGTTGATGGACAGTTCCAAAGACATCACGCTGAGCTTTGGCCGGTTGAATCCCACCATTCGCTACGTCGACGACGACGCGCCGAACGATCCGGGGCCGAACGATCCGGACATCAGCGACCCGCTGGAAGACGGCACATTTGCGCATCCCTTCGACATGATTCAAGAGGCGCTCGACGTCGTGGAAGAAGGCGACACGGTCATCGTGTTGACCGGCTATTACGAGGAGAATCTCATCTACCCCGGCCTGTGGGACGGCGAGAAATACACCGGCTACCGCGACGTGATCCTGCGGTCCGGCCAAACGGCCAGCCCGTTCGATTTGGACCCGGACAACACGACCATCGACGGCGGCTACAATGGCCCCACCGTGAGGTTCTTTGGGTTGGAGAACGCGTTCTCCACGCTCCAGGGCTTCACGATCACCGGCGGCTCGGGCGAACTGGGCTACGGCGGGGCCATCGACGGCAATGGAACGCTCTCTACAGTCATCGGCAATATTATTGATAGCAACGACGCTGGCCTAGGCGGCGCCGCGGCTTTGTGCTATGGCCCGTTTACGAACAATACGTTCTCGAATAACGGCGCGGCAACTGGCGGGGCGCTTTACCAGTGCCGCGGGCCGATCCTCAACAACATCTTCGAGGGCAACGGCTCCAGCGGCAACGGCGGCGCGCTGGCCAACTGCAACAACCGCGTCGAGGGAAATCAGTTCATCTACAACATTGCATCGACGGGCCGTTACAACAACAACGCGGGCGGCGGGGACCAATACGGCGGCGCCATCTACAACTGCAATGGGCCCAACAGCGTCTTTATCAAAAACGTGTTTGAGAGCAATTTCGCCGAACGGGAAGGCGGGGCGATCTACCAATGCGGTGGCAACATCATCAACAACGTGTTCGACTCCAACGTGGCGGGCGACAACGACGGAGGATTCCCGGCGCCGTGGGGCGGCCGCGGAGGGGCGCTGTCGAATTGCGACGGAGAAATCACCAGCAATACCTTCACGAGCAACATCGCTTACCCCGATCTGCTGAACGACCAGACGACCAACAACCACCCGGCGCGCAACCAGAACACCGGAATGGGCGGCGCGATCTATAACTGCGGCGGCCGCATCGACCACAACATTTTTGACAGTAACTATGCGGTCTACGGCTGGACCGATTACCAGTCGGACGCGGATGACGTTCACAAGAACCCGTATGGCGGCGAAGGCGGCGCGATCCATTCCTGCCCGGGCCAGATCGACCACAATGTCTTTACGTACAACCTCGCCGACATCCAGGGCGGGGCGCTGCACAGCTGCAGCGGCGAGATCAATAACAACATGATCGTGGACAACGTGGCCATCGGCCAGGATTACGTGGACAACAACGGGAACACGCACGTCTATGCCCCGTCCGGCGGCGGCGCCATTTATAACTGCAACGGCGGCTCGATCGTCAATTGCACCATCTATAACAACTACGCCGGCTACAACTGCGGCGGCATCGAGGCGTCCGACTCCTCCATCCGCAACTGCATCCTGTGGGAGAACGGGTTCACCAACTCTCCGTTGCGCAATTCCTCCACGCCCACGTATTCCATCATCCAGCACTGGACCGGCGGCGGAGCGGGCAACCTTATCGCCGATCCCCAGGTGGTCGACGCGGCCAACGGCGACTACCACCTGACGCCCGGCAGCCCGGCCATCGACGCCGGGTCCGCCGTCACCGGCGAGACCGACGACTATGAAGGCGACTTTCGCCCCAACCTCGTGCTGCCAACCCCGAAAGGCGACGGCTCGGGGATCGACATCGGCGCCGACGAGTTCTACCTCGGCTACCCGTGGGTCCCGCCGGGCGAAGGGCCGCCGTACCAGCTGAGCATCAAGCGCAGCGGCTTGGGCAAGGTTCGCATCAACGGCGAATACATTTCCATGCCGTACAGCCAGCGGATCTATCGCCAAGGCGAAGTCGTCCATATCGAGGCCATTCCGGGGGACAACTATTTCTTCTTCGCCTGGAAGGGGACCCTGTGGACGGCGGCCAACCCGCTGGATCTGACGATGGATGGCGACAAGGCGCTGACGGTCGTCTTCATCACCGGCGAGACGCCGTACCGGTTGAGCCTGGACATGGCCGGCGCGGGCACGGGCAAGGTCCTGGTCAATGGCGTGTTGGTCGATCTGCCGTGGCAGGGCCTGCTGAACAACGCGTACAAGAATGTGACCCTGCAGGCCGTCCCCGATCCCGGCTTCTTCTTCATGAACTGGTCGGGCGACCTGACGGGCAACCTCAACCCAACGAACATCGTCGTGGACCAGGATCGGCACGTCACCGTGTCGTTCTCCAACACGCAGCCGTACAACCTATACATTACGCGCAGCGGGCAGGGTGTGGTCTGGGTCAACGGCGCGCTCGTGCAGCTGCCGTGGGCCGGCGCTTTCCTGCCCTTCTCCTCCGTCACGCTGCAGGCCGGGCCGTCGCTCGGCTGGTACTTCTCCAACTGGTCGGGCCAGGTCTCCAGCGGCTCCAACCCGTACACGCTGATCATGGACAACAACAAGGGCGTGATCGCCAATTTCGTCAACGCCACGCCGTACCTGCTGACGCTGGACCGCACGGGCCAGGGCAGCGTTAAAGTCAATGGCAACCAGGTCACCCCGCCGTGGACCGGCCGCTTCCTGGAAAACCAGGTTGTGACGCTTGAGCCCGTCCCCGATCCGTTCTGGCACTTCCTGAACTACACGGGCGACGTCATCGGCAGCGCCGTGCCGGAGCATCTGGCGATGGACGGCGACAAGAACGTCACGCTGAACTTCGTGGACGTCGAGCCGTTCATCGTCGACGTGTTCAAGGCCGGGACCGGCTCGGGCTCGCTCAAGGTCAATGGGCAGGAGACGAGCCTGCCGTGGCAGGGCAAGTATCCTTCCGACCAAGCGACCTCCATCACCTTGGAGGCCGTGCCCAATCCGGGATCGTATTTCATGAACTGGTCGGGCGACCTCAGCGGCAGCTTCAACCCCGATCAACTGCGCGTGGACAGCGACAAGCAGGTCACCGCCACGTTCTCCAACCAGGAGCCCGCGACCCTCTATGCCACCGGCTCCGGCAACGGGCACATCCTGGTCGATGGCGTGGCGCAGACGCTGCCGTTCCAGGGCAACTTCGCCATTGGCTCCGTCGTCACCGTCGAGGCGGCTCCCGATCCGTTCTGGTTCTTCTTCGGCTGGAGCGGCGACTCGTACGGAAGCGCCAACCCGACGACGATTCTGATGGACACGGACAAGGCGATCACGGCGACCTTCGCCCCGACTTCGCCCTATAGCCTCAACCTGTGGAAGAACGGCGCCGGACGGGCCAAGGTCAACGGACGGCTGGTCGATCTGCCGTGGCAGGGGAACTTCAACACCAGCGACACGGTGACGCTGGAAGCCGTCCCCGATCCGAACATCAACTTCATCAAGTGGTCGGGCGACCTGACGGGCAACGCCAGCCCCGCCGTCATGGTCATGGGGGCGCAGTCGAAGAACATCTGGGTCAATTTCTCCGACCGGCCGCCGGTGGCCCTGACGGTGACCGGCAACGGCCAGGGCCAGGTCTCGGTGGAAGGCGTCTTGCGCCTCCTGCCGTGGACCGAGTTCTACGCCGAGGGCGACGTGGCGCAACTGGCCGCGTCCCCCATGCCGGGATGGGGCTTCCTGAAATGGTGGGGCGACCTGGTGGGCAATCAGACGCCGGTGGGGCTGTTGATGGATGAGGATAAGGACGTCACCGCCATCTTCATCCCGTTCAGCGATCTGGATTACTCCACGGCGTTCCTCGGCATGACCATCAACGAACACTCCGGCCTGAGCGTGGCCGGCGCGGGCGACGTCAACGGCGACGGCTACGCCGACCTGCTGATCGGCGCGCCCGATAACAGCGAAGGAGGCAAGAGCGCCGGCAAGGTCTACCTCGTGCTAGGCCGGCCGGACCAGAACTTCCAGCACGTCAACGCGCTGGCCGCCGTGGCCGACGCCAGCTTCCTCGGCGCGGCCGCGGGCGACCGCGCGGGAGGGTCCATCGTCAGCGCCGGCGATGTCAACGGCGACGGCTATGCCGATTTCCTCGTCGGCGCGCCGGGCAATGACGCCAATTCGAAGTCCAACAGCGGCAAGGCCTACCTCCTGCTGGGCACTGCGAACCCGTCGGCGGCCTGGGGCCTGAACGCCAAAATGGAAACGGTCGCCAATGCGTCGTTCGCCGGCGAATTCCAGAATGACAACGCCGGCTTCGCGGTCGGCGGCGCCACCAATGGAGTCGGGCTGGACGTCAACGGCGACGGCCTGAATGATTTCCTCATCGGCGCCTACGGCAACGACGAAGGCGGCGGCACGCTGGGCAACGCCACGACGGGCGCGGGCAAGACCTACCTGCTGCTGGGACGCTCGTCGGCCAACTGGGGCAAGAACTTCGCGCTGGCCAACGCCGAGGCCTCCTTCCTCGGCGAAGGCCCCTATGACTTCGCTGGCTACGCCGTCTCCGGCGTCGGCGACGCGAACGGCGACGGGTTCGGCGACTTCATCATCGGGGCGTACAACAACGACGACATGGGCGGCGACTCCTCGCAATTCTCCGGCGCCGGCAAGGCGTATCTGTTGCTCGGCGCGGCCGATCCGGCCGCGAAGTGGGGCAAGTCGTTCAAGTTGGGATATTCCCCGTTGAATCCGGCGCAGGGGGCCGACGCGTTCTTCTACGCCATGGTGGCGTTCGACGGCGTGGACTTCGGCCGGACTCTCGCCGGCGTCGGCGACTCGAACCACGACGGCTACATGGACTTCATCGTCGGCGGTCCGGCGGCCAATTATCCCTATGGCACTGCCCGGGGGCAGGCCGACCTGGTCCTGGGCCGGGCCGTGTGGAACAAAGCCTACTCCACCGGCACCGACGTGCTCTATATGGGCGAAGGATTCGCCGATCAGTTCGGCTGGGCGGCGGCGGGCGGCGCCGGCAACATCAACGGCGACAACTACGACGACGTCATCGTCGGGGCGCCGCGCTACAACTACCCGTGGACCGACCTGGTGGGCGGTTTCCACAACGAGCAACAGGCCGGCCGCGTCTACATCGACCCGCCGCCGTTCCAACCCGCCACCGGCGCCTACGGGCCTCCGGGCGAGCGGGCCTTTGACATGCTCGGCACGAGCTGCGCGGGCCTCGGCGACTTCAACGGCGATGGCATCGACGACTACGTCGTCGGCGCGCCGATGAATGACGACGGCGGCCAGGAAATGGGCAAGACCTACGTCTTATACGGTCTGATCACCACCCCCTCCGCCTCGTCCATGCGGCAGACCGTCGCCGGCGCCGCGCCCGCGGTCGATTTCGCCACGGCGCGCGCCCGGATCAAATACCAGAGCGGCTCGAAATCGGTCGACACCATGACCATCCAGCGCAGCAAGTCCTCGATTGCCGGACTGGGCGATGGGAAGGTCGGCGCCGTCGCCGACGTTTGCTGGCGCCTGGAGACGACGCGCCAAGGGTTCACCGGACAGGTCACGTTCCACTACACGCAGACCGAAATCCGCGGGATGAATGAAAGCGCCATGCGCCTCTACCAGGCCCCCGGACCGGCCGGACCGTGGGCGCTGGTGACGGGCCAAACGGTCGATGTCAACCGCAATCTGGTCAAGGGAACGATCACCAGCGGCGGATGGTTCGCCCTGAGCGTCGGCTCGCCGCAGGGCCCGCCGACGCTGGGCGCGGTGAGCGACAACGGCGGCGGCCTGCTGAAGCTGACCTGGTCGCAGGCGGTCCAGACGCCCGCGCAGGTCCTGGCGTTCGCGTGGGACATTTACCTGGCGAACTGGTCGGACAAGGGCGTGGGCGGCTCGATGTGGTTCCTGTTCGCCGGCGGCGCCAAGTCCGGCTCGCTGGCCTTGGACCAAAGCGGCGGCTACCACGCCTGGGTCTCCAACCAGTACTACGACGGCGGCTGGCGCCCCTGCGGCAATCCGTGGACCGGCATCCTCTACTCCGGCAAGCCGCACACGCCCGTCGGCCTGAGCGTGGAGGATCGCGGCGGCGGGACGATGCGGCTGCATTGGAAGCCGGAGTGGTACGGCACGTGGCACGACCAGATCATCGTTTACAAGGACGGCGCCGGGTGGGTTCCGACGCAGGGGCCCAGCGGGACGCAGCTCTGGCACTTCGTCGATTTCGGCTACCTCGGGTTTGTGGTGGGCACGGCCGACTTCTTCGCCGGCTGGGGCGACTTCCATCTGTCGCCGGGGACGTATTACTTCTACATCCGCGGCGTGGGCTGGGACGGGGTCTCGATCGGCGACTTCGCCGTCGTCGGCGTCACCGTGCCGTAGGCAAACGGGCGCGACTCGGCGAAACCAACGGGGCGCGGCGAATTATCGCCGCGCCCTTTTCTTTTGCGTTCTTTGCGTCCGTTGCGGCATCTTCGAAGTTCCTGGCGGCGTTTTCCAACCGCAAAGAACGCAAAGAACGCATGGACGGAGGCCGGGCGATGAGTTCCCGAGAATTCCTCGAACAGGCCGCGGACGCGCTGAGGGAGCAGCTCCTTCGACAGGCGCCGGGGCGGAAGTTGTCGGACGAGTTTTTCTGGACCAAGGAGCACTGTCCGTGTTGCGGGAAACGCTCGCGGACGCCGGGCACGATCAGCGGCTTCTATTGGACCGAGGGTCAGGCGATCATCTATTATTGGCTTTGCTCGTCCTGCGCGCGCGACCTGTCGCGGATGCCGGCGGGTCCACGCGGCCGCCGCGTGGCCGAGCGGATCGAGAAGACCCTGATCGACGGGATTTCGCAATGACGGGGCGGCTGCTGCGAAAACGGGGGTATGGAGTGCCACCCTCTCCGCTATATAGGATTTGTAGGATATAACTCTATATATATGAGTATTATACTCGATCCAACCGTTCCTCTTGTGCCTATAGTGTGCCTTTTTCGGGTTGACAAAGAATGCCTTTTCGTGACAAGATCCGGCGGAGTCGATGGCGTTCCATTGGCGTGGAAAGGATGCTGTCATGGCCAGCCTCATGTTCCGCTCGAAGACGGACAACCGCTTTTACTCGGAAGCCAACCAGCCGAGAGGCCAGGGGACGTGGTATGTCTTCTATTATGACCTCCGCGGGAAGAAGGTGCGCCTGCGCGTCGGGCCGAGCCGCAAGACGGCTGAGATCGCGAAGGGCGATGTGGAGGCGCGGTTGGCGAAGCAGCGCGCCGGCCTCCTCGATCCGGACAAGGAACTGCGCCGCACGACCCTGGAGTCGTTTCGCGATCAGCTGCCGGAGTTCCTCCAGAC
>JAPLSS010000199.1 GCA_026398515.1 Candidatus Sumerlaeota bacterium
GGGAACGTTGGGCATGCATCAGTCTGTTCTCCTATTCGTAATGATCTGGCGAAGCCCTTCCAGCCGCGAGGCGCAATTCTTACCGAAGCGCGCCGCAAACGCAAGCGCCTCAAACAACTCAAGCCGGCCCCGGACGCGCTTCCTGAGCTTCTCGGAAGGCATGGCTGGCCTGCTTGGCCCGCTTCCTCTCGGGATCTGATTTCAGCCCTTTGGCGGCGGGCTTCGCGCGCTTCGCACTCCTCGCTTCTATCTTATCAAGATAAGTCGGGTCGACGCTGTCGTCTTTGTATTGCGCCGCCAGCCGTTCCATCTCGGCCTTCAAGGCGCTCACTTGTTCGGCATACGCGGGGTCGTCGTAAACATTGTCCAGCTCATGGGGGTCCTTGGCGAGATCATAGAATTCCCATTCGTTTGTCCCATAAAACTGGATCAGGAGATACTGCTTCGTCCGCACGCCCCGATGGCGATAGACGAGGTGGCCGCCGGGGTATTCATAATAGTGATAATACATCGACTGGCGCCAATCGCGCGGCGTCTTTCCCTGCATCAGCGGACGCAAGCTGCGCCCCTGCATGTCCGATGGCTTCGGAACCCCGGCGAAATCCAGGAACGTGGGAGCGAAGTCGAGGTTCAGGACGATGTCGGCGTTGACGCTTCCCGGCTTGATCTCGGCGGGATACCGCGCGACGAGCGGGATTCGTTGCGACTCATCATAGATGAACCGCTTATCGAACCAGCCGTGGTCGCCGAGAAAAAACCCCTGGTCGGAGGTATAGATGACGATCGTATTGCCCAACTGCCCGAGCTCCTCCAGGCACTTTAGCATTCGCCCCACGTTCTCGTCCACGGACGCCACGCAGCGCAAGTAATCCGAGATGAAGCGCTCATATTTCCAATGCGTCAATTCCTCGGGCGTCAAGCCTGGCGGGGGCGAGGCCTTCAGGTCGCTCTTCCCCAGATTGTCGGCCACGCGCATCGCGGCGTGCCGGGCCGCGCTGGAGCGGGTGGAGTAATCATCATGGAAGGTGTCGGGCTCCGGGAGATCCTCGTCCGGAAACAGGGCGGCCTGCGCCTTGTCGGGGGTCCACGGCCGGTGCGGCGCCTTGTTGTGGACGAGAAGGCAGAATGGTCTCTCCTTCGAACAGCGCTGGAGGAAATCGATGGCCGAGTCGGCGATGATGTCGGTTACATACCCATGGTTCTTCTTGGGCTGGCCATTTTCGATGGTAAGCGGATTGTTATAGACCCCCTGCCCGGGCAGCATGTTCCAGTAATCGAAGCCCTTGGGATCGACTTTCAAGTGCCATTTCCCGACGACGGCGGTTTGATACCCCGCCTTCTGCATCAGTTCGGAGAACATAGTCTGGTCGGGATGGAAGCCACCCCCGTTGTCCAACTGCCCGTTGAGATGGCTGTACTTGCCGGAAAGAAGGACGGCGCGGGACGGCGCGCATAGCGAGTTGGTGACAAAGGCGTTGTCGAAGCGGACGCCTTCGCGCGCGATGCGGTCGATGTTCGGCGTTTGATTGAGGCGGCTGCCATAGCAACTAACCGCATGCCGCGCATGGTCGTCGGACATGATATAGAGGATATTGGGCCGGCGCGGAGGCGCGTCGGCGGCGCGGAGGAATTGAGGCAGCGCGCAGGCCGCCGCAGCGCCCGCGCCCCATCCTCCGAATTTCGCAAGCCATTCCCGTCGAGTTAGCTTAGCCGTCATTCGCTTCTTCCTGTTGCTGCGCGGCGCCGGCTTTCGCCTTCTTGCCGCCCTTCTTCTTGCCGGCCTTGCCTTTGCCGGCCTTGGCGCCGGACGAGGCGGACGGCGACGGGGGAATGGGCGCCATATCCTCGGGCTCGCCGAGCCAGCGATGAATTTGCTTATCCTGTTCCGGCCGCCAGCCCTTGTAGCAGCGCGCCAGCTCCTTGCGCAGTTGCTCGTCGCCCACTTCCTTGCGATAGTCGATGAACAACTGTTTCTCGTATGCCTTCACCTTGGCGTCTACCGCCTCGTAATCGCAGACCTTGCACAGGGCGGCGTCCATTTCCTTCACGATGTCGGGCTTCTCCGAGGCGAGGTTGCGCATCTCGTCGGGATCATCTTTCAAGTTGAAGAGCTGGGGCGCGTAGCCGCCGCCGTAGGCGATGTATTTCCAATCGCCGCGGCGGAACATGAAGATGCCGGTGTTGGACATGTTGCTGTGATATTGACTCAATACCCAGTCGGGGCGGCCGCTCGTCTCGCCATGCATCTCCGGCACGAGCGAATGGCCGTCGAGCCCCGCCGGTTGTTTGCACCCGGCCATGTCTATCAACGTGGGAGATATATCCACGAGCGACACCAGGGCCTCGACCGCTGTTCCCGGTTTGACGCCGGGGCCGGCGATGATCAGGGGGACCCGGGCGGAGCCTTCGTATTCCGCGTTCTTATAGTCGAGGCGGTGCTCCATG
Organism: Candidatus Sumerlaeota bacterium; assembly: GCA_026398515.1. Classification (GTDB taxonomy): domain Bacteria; phylum Sumerlaeota; class Sumerlaeia; order JAPLSS01; family JAPLSS01; genus JAPLSS01. Next base: position 2,446 of record JAPLSS010000199.1, read on the forward strand.
TTCATCTCGCCGTGGTCGCTGGTGAAGATGAAGTAAGTGTTGTCGGCCAGGCCCATCTGCTCCACGGCGTCCATGAACCCACCGATCATATCATCGAGGTCGGCGATCATGCCAAAATAGACGCGGCGAATCTGGCGAATCTCGTCTTCGGTGAATTGCCCGTATGTATCCTTGCTGATGCTCATGTACTCCATGACGGGATGGAGTTTCTCTTCGTACGGCGGGATGGCCACCTTGGCCGGATCGATTTTATCATACCACTGCTTCGCGGTTTCAAAAGGCGGGTGCGGCGTGCCCAACCCGCAATAAAGAAAGAACGGCGCGTCGCTTTTGGGCCACTCGGTCTTTAGCCAGTTGATGCATTGTTCAACTTTCTTGCGGTCGCCGGCTCCCTTGGGGGTTTCTTTCTCCGTCACTACGCCCTTAGGCCGGGCCTTGGTGGGCAGGGGGATGTCGGCCGAGCGCGTCCAGGCTTCCAGCCCGACGAAGCCGCCGTGGCCGCCCGAGCGGTAGTCCAGCTTGCCGAACGTTTGAAAGCGATAGCCGTTCTCTTCGAGGTCGTTCTGGAAGGTGCGGTCATTCGGTTCGAGACCTTTGTGGTTGTTCCAGCCTTCGCACTTGTGAAGCTGCTTGCCGCTCCACATGCTGGAGCGCGAGGGGCAGCACTGCGGCGAGTTGGTGTAGGTGTTGCGGAACAGGGCGCCGCGCGTGGCCAGGCGGTCGAAGTTGGGCGTGTAGGCCGCTGGATGCCCCATGCAACGCATCGCGCGTCCGTCCATGCTGTCACATTCGACGAAGATGATGTTCGGCTTGCGCGCGGGGGCCTCGGCCGCCGCCAGCGCCTTCGGCAGGGCCAGCAACGCCGCGGCGCCGCCCACGCGTGCGAGGAATTCGCGCCGGCCGATGGCGGCGCCGTTCGTTCGACTGTCCATCGTTGCTCTCCTTGCGCAAGAAACGAATGCATGTCAATCGCCGCTCATCAAAAGCGGCGATTCTCAGCGACCGGAAAGCGGTCGAATCCCGGTAAAGCCGCAGGACCCAAGGCGGGATTGAACTGCGAGGGCGTATCGCGCTCTACAGCTAGGATCGGCAATCACTGTAACGGCGGGTTGGGCTTTCGGCAACGCTTTTCTTGGAAACGTAAGGCGGCCTTGCCCCTCGACAGGCTCGGAAACTGCGCCCGAGGCTGGCTTTCCCCAGAGAGACCGGTCTCCAGTCCATCCCGGCAGGGAGGACCCACCTACCGAAAATCATTGACGAATCATGGGCCGTAAGCCTATCGGAGGCTTCCATTTTTGCACAAGGCGGCGAGAGATGATCGAACGCTACACCCTTCCCGAAATGGCGGACCTGTGGGGCGAAGACGAGAAATACCACGTCTGGCTCGAAATCGAACTGCTGGCCTGCGAGGCGTGGGCCAGGCAGGGCAAGATCCCGGCCAAGGCGCTGCAGAACATCCGCTCCAAGGCCCAGATCGACCCCGAGCGCATCGCCGAAATCGAGGCCGAGGTCAAACACGACGTGATCGCGTTTACCACCTGCCTGGCCGAGGTCATCGGCCCCGACTCGCGCTTCGTGCACATGGGCCTGACGTCGATGGACGTGGTGGACACGGCGTTCAGCGTGCGCACCGTCCGAGCGATGGATCTGATCCTGGCGAAGACCGACGATCTGATCGCGACCCTTCAGCGCCAGGCCGTGGCGCACAAGAGCGCCATCATGATGGGCCGCACGCACGGCATGCACGCCGAACCAATTTCGCTGGGGTTGAAGTTCCTGATCTGGCTGGACGAGTTCCGCCGCCATCGCACGCGCCTGCGAGCGGCCCGCGATTCCATCTGTGTGGGGAAGATCTCCGGCGCGGTCGGCACGTACGCCCACACCGGGCCGGAAATCGAACGCTACGTGTGCGAGAAACTGGGGTTGCAGCCGGCGAAGGCCTCGTCGCAGATCCTCCAGCGCGACCGGCACGCCGAGGTGTTGTGCGCCATCGCCCAGGCGGGCGCCAGTTTGGAGAAGATCGCCGTCGAGATCCGCAACCTGCAGCGCACCGAGATCGGCGAGGCGGAAGAGCCGTTTTCCAAGGGGCAGAAAGGCTCCTCGGCCATGCCGCACAAGCGCAACCCGATCAGCAGCGAGAACGTCACCGGCCTGGCGCGCCTGCTGCGGGGCTACGCGGTCGCGGGGCTGGAGACCGTGGCGCTGTGGCACGAGCGCGACCTATCGAACTCCTCGTGCGAGCGCGTCACCATCCCCGACGCGACGACGCTTCTCCACTACATGCTGAACCGCATGAACAGCGTGGTGAAGAGCCTGGAGGTCTACCCCGAGCGGATGCGCGAGAACATGGAGTTGACGCTGGGCCTGTGTTTCTCGCAACGGGTGATGCTGGCGCTGGTGGACAAGGGGCTGACGCGCGAGCAGGCCTATGCGATGACGCAGCGCAGCTCGATGGCCGCCTGGGCCGCGCGCCGGCCGTTGCGCGAGTTGCTGCTCGAAGACCCGGACCTCGCCGGCCGTCTGAGCGCGGCGGAGTTGGACAAAATCATGGATTACGGCGTGTTTCTGCGCTATATTGACGTGATTTATGAGCAGTGCCTTGGCGCGGCGGAGAGCGGGAGTGAGTGAGAGGCGTTTCAGGTTTGGGGCGCGGCGTTTGGGTCGTATGGGACATATCGGACCTATCCGACGGAAGGCCGCGTTGCGAACGGGCCTGCGGTGGATCCCGCCTCTGTGCGCGCTGCTCGTGGCCCCGGCCGCCGCCGACTGGCTGGTTATGGCGGATGGACGGCGCGAGCAGTGTGTCATTGACAGCGAAGACAGCGCGTCGGTCCGGATCGCGCGGGGCGGCGGGCTGCTGACGGTCGCGCGGTCGAACATCGCTTCGATCGCGCGCGAATCGCCGGCCGACAATTTGGCTCTGCGCGCCGAATATCTGTTCGGCGGCGAGCCGCTGCTCACAACGATCCAGCGCTATGCGGCCGCGCGCGACCGCGGCGCCTCCGCGGCGGCGTTGAGCGCGTCGCTCGCCCGGGTGATGGCGAAACTCCCTCCCGACCCGGCGTCCACCCCCTCCGAGGCGCGCGACGCCCTGACCGCGCTGCTGCGTTCGCTGGCGGGCGCGGGAGTGGAATCGGCGCCGGAGGATTTCTATTACTACGCCTCCTCGTGGCTCTCGCGTGGCGGGGCGATGAACGACGCGGCGCGCCTGTTCCAAAAGCTCCCTTCGGGCTACTTCGACCGCCATCCCGAACGGCGCGCCGCCCTGTCCGACGCGGTCGTGGCGGACATCAGACTCTTACTGGATCAAGGCGATTTCGCCGCCGTCCTGGACCGCCTCGAAGCCCTCCACGCGCTGGATCCGGCGCGCAGCCGCTCATGCGAAGCCATCATGCGCCTCAGCCAGGCGCATGAGCTCAAGGAGCAGGGGAAGTTCGCCGACGCCGCGCGGATTTACCTGGAAGAGGTGAAGCCCGAATTCCCGGCCATTGCGCGGGACCGGGCGCGCGCCGTCTTGCAGGAGGCCGCCGCCAAGGCGCGCGAGAACGGGTCGTTCCCCGCCGCGATCGACCTGATGAAGAGCGACGGGCCGCAAGTCTTCGACGACAAGGAACGCGAGCAGATGCTCGGCGACTTGTATCGCGATTGGGGCTTGTGGCAACTGGACCACAATCAGTTCGACGGCGCGCGCCAGGCGTTGCGCGAGTATTACGCGCGCCATCCCGAGAAAGAAGCGCTGCTGACGAAGGTCATCGAATACCGGGAGCGCAAGGCCGCGGCCACGGCGCCGGAAGACCACTACAAACTGGCAAAGTTCTGCCTCGGCGCTGAACTCTACGACGAGGCGGCGGCGGAATTCCGGCTGGCCGCCGCGGAGCCGAAACTGCGCGACCTGGCCGAGGCCAATCTGCATCGGCTCGAAAACGACCGCTACCAGCGAATGCTGCTGGAGGCGTTGGATCTAAACAAAGAGGGGCAGTTCGCCGCCGCCCTGGAGAAGCAGCAGTTCGTCGCCCAGCATGCGCACGACGACGACGTGCAGGCCGACGCCAAACGCGTCGCCGACTTGATCAAGGAGGCGATGGACGAAGCGAAGGCCCGCGCGCCGAAGGAGGCCGAGGTGTTGATGCAGAACGCGGAGCGCTGCGTTTTGCCCGACGAAGCCGACACTTGTCTTGAATTGTTGACCCGAATTGTACGAGAATACCCCAACACGCCCGCCGCCGAGCGCGCCGCGGCGTTCCGAAGCCTTCTGCTGTCGCGCGGCTTGCGCCGGTTGGAAGGCGGGGCGCGGCGCGACGAACGGGGGAGCCTGGGATCGATCGCGGCCAATGAGCCTCGGAAAGGCGCCGCCGAGGATCTTTCGTCGTTCGACGCGTTGCGCGAAGAGACGCGCCGCATGGAGCAAGCCCTGGAAACGCCGGCGGAGCGCGTGCCATCCGCCTCGAAACCATGAACCGCTGGTATGAGCGCGCGGGGGGCTACTGGGTCTCCATCGCGCTGCACATCCTGTTCTTCTCCGTGATGGTCAGCATGACGGTGGTGCGGGCCAAGCTGACCGAGCCGCCGCCCGTGGAAGTCACGATCGTCGCCGCGGCCATGGAGAGCGGAGACGAGGCCCCCGCCGACGCGGCTCAACCCGCTCCCGCCTTCGAAGCCTCGCCGGTGATGGAGACGGGGAACGAAGACAACGTGAGCACGGTTCCCCCGGATGTGAAAGAATCCGAAGAGGAGACCAACGAGCCGCCCGCGCCGGCGACGGAAGAGGCGAAGAAGGAGCCGCCGAAGCCCGAAGCGACAAAAGAGCCGACGCCCACGCCGAAACCCGATCCGGCGCAGCAGGCGGAAATGGCCGAACGCGAACGCCAGAAGCGCCTGGACGAACTGGTGCAGCGCGACTGGGAGGCCTACCAGCAGGCGGCGTCCGCCCCGGCGAACAACGACAAGTTGTCGGCCAGCGGCGCGAAACTGAAGGAGGCCTTCGTGGGCGAGGAAGTCAAGATGAAGGGCTAGATGCTGGTCGTCCCGACGGCCGGCGACGATGTCGGTGCCTTCCGTGAGTTCGTTCTGCGCGGGACGCAGATCGTGGTGCAGGACATCCTCGCC
>JAPLSS010000023.1 GCA_026398515.1 Candidatus Sumerlaeota bacterium
ACCTTGGTCCGCGAAATCGAGGCGTGGCAGTCCGACCGCAACAACCGGGCGAGCAAGGTCCGCTGGCAGTTTACGACCAAGGATGCCCGAGTGAAATTGCGCAGGCTCTACCCATCATTATGAGATGGTCAGACCACTAGAGGAATACCCAGAAGTCCGCGCGCCGAGGACAACCGCCGAGACGCAGCGGCGCAACGTGGCGGCGCTGAACAGGATGATCGACATGGCGCACGAGCGCGGGTTGAACTTTACCCTGGGGATTTGGGACCACATTCCGCGCGGCGACGGCGACAACGAGGAGCCGACGGGGGTCACGGGAGAGAACCTCATCCCGTACACCCGAGCCGCCTTGGCCAAGTTCCTCGAGCTGGTCCCTCGGCTGGACGCCCTTCAATTCCGCATGCATGGGGAGTCGGGGTTGACCCGCGAGCAGATTCCGCTTTTCTGGAAGAGTGTCTTTCAGGTGATTCAGGCGACGCGCCCCGGCCTGCGCGTCGACGCGCGGGCCAAGGGCCTGCCCGATTCGGTGATCGACGACGCTCTCGAGCAAGGCGTCAACCTTCGAATTTGCACGAAGTATTGGATGGAGCAGATGGGACTGCCGTTCCATCCGACGCACATCCATCCGAAGAACCAGCGCGACCGGCGGCACGGCTACGCCGACCTGCTGCGCTATCCCAAACGCTACGCCATGCATTGGAGGCTGTGGAACGGGGGGACGACGCGGGTCCTGCTGTGGGGCGACCCCGAGTACGTCCGGCGGTTCGTCCAGAGCACGCACCTGTATGACGGGCAGGGTTTCGAGGTAAATGAGCCGCTGGCGACGAAGATGGCCATGCATGTGGACAGCGCGCCGTTCGATCTGTTGAAGGCCGATTATCAGTATTACGACTACGAGTTCGAACGGTACTGGCACTTCTACCAGGTCTGGGGCCGCCTGGGCTACAATCCGGACACTCCGGCGGACGTCTGGGAGGAAGAATTCGAGCGGCGCTTCGGCAGAGAGGCCGGTCCGTTCGTCGAGCGGGCTCTTCATCGGGCGAGTTGGATTCTTCCGCGGATCGTCGCCTACAACTATCCGTATGGCATGTTTCCGACCCTGAACGGATGGGTGGAGAAACAGCGAATGGGCGATCTGGCCGAGTACGCCGAGGCGCTGCCGAGCGACACCGAGCAGTTTCTCAGCATGGACGAAGCGGCGCGGATTCGACTCGAAGGCGGGGATTCGGCCAAGATCCATCCACTGCAAAGCCGCGCATGGTTCGATCGGGCGGCGGATGATGTGCTTTCGCTCCTCGGCCAAGCCGAGGCGAGGATCGGCGCGCGCAGGTCGAAGGAGTTCGATTCGACGCGGGTCGATCTGATGATTCTCGCCGGCCTCGCCCGCTATCATGCGCGACGGGCCGAGGCGGGATTCGCGTACGCCTTGTTCAAGCGGTCAAGCGACTTGAACGCCCTCGATGACGCGCTGGACTTCGAGGCGCGGGCGGTCGACGCCTGGCGGACGATCGTCGACGCCGCGGACGACGTGTATGCCGACAACTTGATGTTTGGAAAGTCCGGCGCCGTCGACGGCCATTGGCGCGACGAATGGGCGGCGCTGCAAAAGGGCCTGGAGAAACTACGCGCCGCACGCGAGAAGGCCCAACCCGCCGCCGCGGACGGCCCTGCCATTTTCCACGTCCCCACGCGCAAGGCGGCGCCGGGCGGCGCCTTTGTCCTGCGCGCGACAATCGCCTCCAAGGCCCCGGTCTCCATGGCGCGAGTCGATTATGTGGCGGGCCAAGGCCAGGGCCGGACGGCGGAGATGACGCCCGACGGCCCGGCGCGCTATCGGGCGACGCTGCCCGCCGCCGCGGTAGAGGAGGGCCTGGAGTATCGGATCGTGGTGGAAGACGCCGCCGGGCGGCAGACAGTTTTTCCGCCGGACCCGCCGGTCGGCACAGCGTCGCGCATCGCCGTCTGCGTCACGACGGACGACGCCCCGCCCACTGTTCGCCATGAGCCCATTCGCAGCGCGCGGCCGCTCCAGCCGCTCTCCATCGCCGCGAATATCGCTGACGCGTCCGGCGTGCGTTGGGCGCGGGTTCGCTATCGAAGCGTGACGCAGTTCGAGGATTACAAAACGGCGGCGATGACGCCTTCTGGCCCTGGCCATCTCTACACGGCGACAATTCCGGCCGAAGACCTGCCGCC
>JAPLSS010000934.1 GCA_026398515.1 Candidatus Sumerlaeota bacterium
TGGCATAGTGATATGGATTGACGGGGAACCCCACCATGAAATGGCTTGCGGCGATCTCGGACAGCCGCTGCGTGTCGTCGAAACAAAGAGAAGTGAAACCAGACGCTCCTGATTGAAGATCGGGAATCACCCACACCTCAGCAATCTTGCCAAGAGACCGCGCCCGCTCGGCGTTTTCGGAAGGATCATCCAACACCCAACGCCATGTTTCCTTCGCCATGTCGCCCGGCATCACAACGACCTGTTCGACTCCGAGCGCCCGGATGACCTCCTGCTTGGCCATGCCCCGCCTCACCAATCTCGTGGAAGGCTGCGCGAAGTTGGCGGAATGGGGCGGCAGGAAAAACCCGAGGTAGAGCTGCGCAGACGGCGCCCACTTCAGATACCGCGCGCCAACCGCCGCGCCGAACGTCAGGCCGCACGCCAACCCGACGAGGAAAGGCCAGTTCCATCGTCGCTCGGGCCGAGGAGCATCAGTCGGAACTGTGGAGTAGGTTGAGGCAGGCGCGTCTTCCATTGTGGTTCTCCCGAAGTGGTGAAGCCAGGTGGGTGAAGGAACGCTCACATCAAGATCGCAGAACGGGAATCACCACGGAGACACGGAGATCACGGAGAAGAACGGATTCCCAGGACTGGCCGTCGATGGTCCTGTCAATAATCGTCTTACCAATCCCCACTTTTTCCTCTCCGTGTCCTCCGTGCCTCCGTGGTGAATAGAGGCGAGAAGAACCCGCTTTCACTTCCCCATCGCCTTCAGCGCCTTCAAGCACCGCTCGACGTTTTCCAACGGCGGGTAGGCGTCGCTTTCGTATTCGACGATGTACCACTCCGTGCCGCCGGTCGTTTCGCACAGGGCGAAGATTTCCTTCCACGGCATGTCGTCCTCGCCGATCAACGGGCGGAAGCCGTTCCGGCGCTCCTCCTTGCCCAACGCGAAACAGTACGGCTTCAGGTGCACCGTCCCCGCGCGCCCGGGATAGCGCTTGAGGATCGCCACCGGGTCGCCGCCGCCGGAGGCCGCATTGCCCGTATCGAGCTGCATGATCACGCCCTTGTCCGTGTTGGAGAAGAAGGTGTCCCACGGCGCCTCGCCCTCCAGCGGCGCGAATTCGGCGTGGTGGTTGTGATAGCCGGTGACCATGCCGTGGGCGGCCAGTTTTTCCGCCAGTTGGTTGAAGACGCCGGCTATCTTCCGCCAAGCCTCGCGCGAATCAGTCAGTTTCCCGGGAATGCCGGGGACGATGGCGCGGCGGTTCCCGAGCGCCTGGAAGAAGGCGACCGTCGCCTCGAACTGATCGTCCTGCACGGCGGCGAACGGCGTGTGCCACCCGCAGCAGGCGAGGCCGAATTCCTTCAGCATCGCATGCAATTCTTTCGGGTCGCCGGCGAGCGCGCCGGCGAATTCGACCCCTTCATAGCCCATCGCGGCCACTTTCTTCAGCGTGCCGCGCGGATCGGCGGCGAATTCATGACGAACGGAATACAACTGCACGGCAATCGGGATTCGACCCATGGTTCCAGCCCCTTTCTGGATGGAGAGATCATCCAACCGCAAAGAACGCAAAGAACGCATAACAGATAGGTTTTCTTTGTGTTCTATGCGTTCCTTGCGGCTAAGAATCGGTTTCTAGCCCTACGCAATCGCCTTGCTCTTCGACTCGGCGGCGACCTCGTCGGCCGAGACTTCGCGCCCCAGCCGGTCGGACATGTAAATGCCCTCCTGAATGAGCATCGTCTGGAGCGCGACCTGCGCCGTCGGCATCAACTCGACCCGCCCCTGGTGCGCGGCGATCCAGTGGTGCTGCGACGAGTCGTAGACATCCGCGTTTTCCCGGATGTCGTGCCAGCGCTTGCTCGCCCGATCCAGATTGAACGTGGTGAGCATCTCCATATCATGGAGATTCGAGAAATAGCCGAACGGGGCAAGCCGGATTCCCCCCTTCGATCCGAGGATGAAGCTCCCCTCGAACCCGTCGAGATGCGCGGCCCACGATTCGATGATGTCGAGCGTCAGGCCGCCGCCGAACTTGACGAATCCGCAGGCCAGTTCCTCGACGTCGTAGCCGCTAGAGGCCCGCCGCGCCGCGTCCATCTCCGTTTCCTGGAAGATCTTGCCGCTGATGCGCAGGGCCTTCGGCTGCTGCAGCAGGTAAAGCATCTGCGCGATGTGATAAATGCCCATGTCGTAGAGCGCCCCGCCGGCGGCGATGGCCTTCTTGACGAAGTTCGACGTGCCATACCCGTCGACGAACGGGCGCCCCCGCCGGCGAAACCCCGACGAGCGCGCGTAATACATGTGGCCAACCTGGCCGCCGCGGATCAACTCCTGCGCCGCCCGCGTCTCCATGTTGAACAGGGTGTTGAGTTGGATGTGCAGTTTGCGCCCGGTCGCCTTCGCCGTGTCCAGCATCCGCTGGCCGTCGGCGTAGGCGCCGGCGATGGGCTTTTCGCAGTAGACGTCTTTGCCCGCCTCCATGGCCGCGATGCTGACCGGGGCGTGCAGGTTGTTGTGCAGGCAGACGTCGACGGCGGCGAGGTCGTCGCGCTTCAGCAGCTCTCGGTAATCCAAGTAGGTGTTCGGGATCTTGTGCAGCTCCGCGACGCGCTTCAGTTCCGCTTCATTGACGTCGGCGGCGGCGACGATCTCCGCCCCCGCAATGTTCGCGTAGTTCTTGAGATGAACCTTGCCGATCTGGCCGACGCCGATGATGCCGAGGCGGATTGACTTCATGGTTCTCGGTCCTCCGTAGCTTCGGGGAATTGGGTTGCGATGGCTTGGTGTAGTGCAGGGGGCGGGAAGAATCAACGGAATGTTGAAGAGCGGCTAGGCTTTCCCGCTGGCGCATTTCCTCCCGGGGCCGCGACTGCGGGCTTGATGTCCAACGCCGTCTCGTGTTGTGTTGCATCTCAAGCGCTCGATGGCTTGGAAGACCTTCTCGCAACGAGGCCCCTGTTATGCCCGGTCCCGACTATCTCGTCGTCGTTCAATGCGACATCGTCAAGCAGAGCTGCCCCGGCTACAATTGCGAGAGGGCGTATCATGAGCGCACGGGCGGATTCGCCGATTTGCCGAGGGATCAACCGTATCGCACGCTCTACCTGACCTGCGGCGGCTGCTGCGGGCGCGCGATCCATCGCAAGCTCAGCCGTCTTGCCCGCGAGTTGCTCAAACGCGAAGGGATCAAGAAG
>JAPLSS010000795.1 GCA_026398515.1 Candidatus Sumerlaeota bacterium
CGAGGCGGATGGCGTGCCCGAACACATCGCCCAGGAGGAGGCCCGCCATGCGCAGATGCTCCAAGGCCTGTCGACGCACGGGCGCGAGCCGTGGCACCACAGCGATTCCGGCACGTTCCTGCGTAACGCGGTTTACGGATTCAACGACGGGCTGACGGCGAACTTCGGCCTGCTGATGGGCGTGCTGGGCGCGCGGATGCACGACTCGAAAATGGCCTCGTCCGTGGTCCTGTTGACCGTCCTGGCGGGACTGGTCGCCGACGCGCTTTCCATGGGCAGCAGCTCGTATCTCGCGGGCAAGAGCGAGCAGGAGGTCTACGAACACGAGATCGCCATGGAGCGCGAGGAAATCAACAGCATGCCGGAAGGCGAGATGGAGGAACTGGCGCTGATCTACGAGGCCAAGGGGCTGCCGCCGGCCGCGGCGCGCCAGGTCGCCCTGCAACTGATGGCCGATCCCGAGATCGCCTTGCGGGAAAAGGCGCGCGAGGAGTTGGGCATCTCCCCCGATGTGGGCTCGCCGCTCAAGGACGGCTTGGTCACCGGGGTGGCCACGGCGCTGGGCGCCTTCATCCCCGTGTTTCCGTTCTTCTTCGGCTCCGGCGCCGTGGCGGTCTGGACGGCGTTCGCCATCGCGATGCTGTCGCACTTCGGCGTCGGCGCGGCGCGAAGTTTGTTCACCGGCCGGGGCGTCTTCCGCAGCGGCCTGGACATGTTCCTCGTCGGCCTGGGCGTGGCGGTGGCGGCGTATTGGGTCGGGAACGTCCTGATGAAGCATCTGTAATATTGGGCCGCCAACGGAACGCGCGGATTTCGTTCAGCGCATAAAGAGATCCCCTGGAGTCGCATCATTGCCATGCGCAGCATGCTCGTGCACGAGTGCTTTGGGTCTTGATTTTACTCACATATCTGAGTAAATTTACTCATGACTCTGAGCAAATCGCCAAATGAGTACACTCGCCCATACGCCGCGGTCCTTGCGCGACGCCTGGAGGAGCCCCGGCGTTTCATCCTGGCCGTCGCCGGGCCGCGCCAAGTCGGCAAGACGACCCTCGTCCAGCAGGTGACTCGCGCCTCCGGCCTGCCCACCCGCTATGGAAGCGCCGACGAACCCGCCTGGCGGGGGCCGCTCTGGATCGCCCAGCAATGGGAGGCGGCCCGCTTGGAAGCGCGGAACGCCGGCCGGCGCGGCGCTTGTCCTCGACGAGGTTCACAAGATTCCCGGTTGGTCCGAAGCGGTAAAGCGCCTGTGGGACGAGGACACGCGCGCTCGCCGACCGCTCAAGGTCATTCTTCTCGGTTCCGCCCCGCTGCTGGTTCGCCAAGGCTTGTCCGAGAGTCTGGCCGGACGATTTGAGATCCTCCGGCTGCCCCATTGGTCCCTGAGCGAGATGCGAGCGGCCTTCGGGTGGTCGCCGGAGCAATTCCTCTTCTACGGGGGATATCCGGGCGCCGCGCCCCTGATCCGTGAGCCGGCGCGGTGGGCGCGTTACGTCCTTGATTCGCTCATCGAGACGACGATCTCGCGCGATGTTCTGCTTTTGTCGCGCGTAGACAAGCCCGCCCTATTGCGGAGACTATTTCAACTGGGGTGCGACTACTCGGGCGGCATTCTGTCGTACACCAAGATGCTCGGCCAGCTTCAGGATGCGGGCAACACCGTCACCCTCGCCCACTACCTGGATCTGCTCTCGGCTGCGGGAATATTGATGGGCTTGCCGAAATACGCGGGACAGACGGCGCGCCAACGCGGTTCCAGTCCCAAGTTCCAGGTCCTCAACACCGCTTTGATGACCGCCCAGAGCCGACTGACCCTGGACGAAGCCCGAGCCGACCATGAGTTCTGGGGGCGACTGGTCGAGTCGGCGGTGGGCGCCCACTTAGCGAATGCCGCGTCGTTAGGGGGGTGTGAGGTTTTCTACTGGCGCGACCGCAATCGCGAAGTCGATTTCGTAACGCAGGCGGGTCGCACACTGACGGCCATCGAGGTGAAGAGCGGCCGTTCGCGCGATGCCAAGCCAGGGCTGGAGGCTTTTGCGGCGGAGTTTAGAGCCAATCGTTGCTTGCTCGTAGGCGGAGACGGCATCCCCGTGGAGGAGTTCCTGGCGCGGCCGGTGGAGCATTGGGTCAAAGCATAGGAAGCAATTCACGGCTGTTGGGGTCGCGCGGAAACGCACAAGAATGGGATCCCGAGGCAGCTGGCTCACTCGCCAACCTCCACCACTTCCTCAGAGATGGGCGGCGGAACGGGTTCGTTGTGGGCTTCCAAGCTTTCCAGGTAGGCGGCGATCGCCTCTCGGATGTTTTGAACGGCCTTCTCTCGTGTCGTGCCTTGGGAAATGCAGCCGGGCAATGCCGGCGCCTCGGCCACGTACACGCCATCTTCGTCCTGTTCGATCAGCACGCGGTATTTCATCGGAGTCACCCTCCGCTTCCTGTACATACATCAAGAAACCAAGGGCCGCAATGGCTCCGTTTGAGCGTTCGACCGCGGACCCTCGGAATCCGGGCCACGGCGCACACGAATGATCCGTGAGTGCCGTGGGCGCGATGGCCCCTTCAGTCTTCCATCTCCGTCGCTCCGGGCGGGTTCAGCGGCGCGAGGTTCAGGAGGTGGAACGGCGCGGGTTTGACCGGGCTGTCGCGGAGGAGGCCGGCGATGTCGGCGTCTTTCAACGCGGCGCGCAGGCGCTCGGCCTTGGCTTCCTTCATCGACTTCCCTTCGGCCAGCGTGGCCCAGACCTTGGCGATCTCGGCGTCGTCGGGGCCGTAGAAGAGCCGGCCCTTCTTGCCGAAGAGCGCCACGGCGCTCTTCGAACGAACCGCATCGGCCAGCGCCTCGCCCGTCGGCGCGGGGGCGAAGAAGAGCGTGCGCTCCTGGTTCGGCCCGACGAAACCGAAGTGTTCATCGGTCGAACCGACGATGGTCGACAGGGCTCCGGCCTTCTTCCACTCCTCATACTTGGCGGGGTAGTGCTCCCAGGCGTCGAGGCCCGTGCCGGCGATGCCTTCGGCCAGATGCTTCTTCGCCCACTCCGACCCGCCGCCGGGATGGTTCCATTGAATCGCCGCGCCCTGCTCATGCGCGCGCTTGGCGGCTTCCTCGGGCATCAGGTTCCAGGGGATGCGCTCCTGGAGCGGGTAGGCGTTCATGTGGATGAACTCGCTGATCTCCTGGCCCTTCACAATGGGGAAGGCCACGCCGTGTTCCTGGAACAGCCGTTGCGCGACCGGCGCTCCTTCGACGTTGTTGTGGTCCGACATCACCGCGTAATCGTAGTGGCAGTACATGCCTTGCAGCATGAGGCCGACCGGAGAAGCCGAGCCATCGGAGTAAATGGAGTGCATGTGGACGTCGCCCATGTGCAACTCCTTGCCGTCCCCCGCGGCGGGATCGGCCTTCGGCGCCAAATCCTCGACTGTCTGGCGGCGCAGGGCGTCGAGATCGGAATCGGCCACCGGCTTGCCGGCGGCGATCAGGCGGGCCACGAGTTCCGCGCTCTTGCGCGACGAGGCATATACGGAGATCACGCGATCGCCGGCGGCCACGGTCAACTGCGCGGCGTTGTCCTTGACGGAGTCCATGGCGGCGAGGCGGGCGGGCAGGCCAGCCAGGTCGATCGTCTCCGAAGACCCGCCGCCTTTGCCCTCGCCCTCGACGGCCTGGCGCGCCGCCTCGGCGTTCGCCTGCTGCGCCGCTGACGCCCAGGCCAGCGGCAGGGAACCCCAGTAGAACACCAGAGTGCATTGATTGGGGTTGTTGAATTCCAGCGAGACGCCATCCTGCGGCCCCTGCGCCAGCGTCAGGAGGTTTAAGATCGGGTATTTGCCCACATCAGGTTTGGCGCCTTCGAGGACGGCGATGCGCGCGTCGATCTCCTTCGCTCGCAGGATGGTCTCCTCGACGTCGGCCTTCTCCGCGCCCTGCTTCATGCGCTCGATGGTCGCGCCGACGCCCAGCCACTCCACGGCCTCGGACGGCTCGCGCTGGGCGACCTTGGCAATGTCGGCTTTGGCGATTCGGTCGTAGTCCGCCGCAATCGTGTTCGCGACGCGCAGGACCGGGCGAGCGACATCGAACAGCGGCTTGCCTTCGTAGTCTTGCGCGACGACCTGGACCAGGTAGAAGCCGTCGCTTTTCATCCGCGCCGGCCAGTCGGCTTGCGCGCAGAGGGAGCCGGCGCAGGCGGCGGGGCATTCGCGCCGTTCCATCTGTTGTCCCACGATCATATGGCCCGGCGGATCGAAAACGTTCACATGCAGGGATTTCACGAGATCAGACAAGGTCGAGCCAACCTCGACCGCAATGGGCCGCGGCGGCTCCACGCCGATCACGCGCGGCACGTCGACGGCCACCATCGGCTCAAGCGACGCCATTTCCATCGGCCGAAGCGAATACACCAGCATCCATTGCGGCAGGTTCTCTGCTTTGACCTCCGCGCCCTTCTTGCCCCAGCCCTTGACGCCGCCGTAGGTGAACTGCGTCAACACGTAAGACTGCCACATGCGGCTGTCGGATTCGCTGAGGGCGAACTGCATGGCGATCTCCGCGCCCTCCGCCGGTTTGAAGCCCGGCAACAGGCTCCACGGGAGAAGCAGTTCCGCCGTCCAGCCGCCGCCCGTCTTCTTGCCGGCGAACTTCGCCGCGGCCTCCGGCGCTCTTGGCGGGGCCTTCTCATTCGCGGCGGCCGGGGCTTTGTTTTGGGCCGGGGCTTTTCCTTTGGATAGAGGCTTGCCCGTGGCCAGCGACGGGGCTGGAGGCTGTCCCATGTCCAGTTGCGCCGCCTTGTCCCCCAGCGGCGGGTGGATTGTGATCTTGCGAACTCCAGCGGGCGCCGCTGAATCCGCGGAGTTCTTGTCGGGATTGCCCGCGACATAGATCTCCAGGGCGTCGAGGCGCTGAAGGTCGTCGTCGGTCACGTTGGCGGCCAGAGCCAGCCCCTCCGCGGTCCAGGCGCAGAAGACCTCCATGCCGGCGTCGGCCGGACCGCTCCAGCCATACACGGGGTAGGTCTTCGATAGATACGCGCGGCAGCGGATGGGGACCGACGCCGAGCCGGCCCATTCCTTTAAGTCGCCATCGACGGCGAGGGGCTGCTGGAGCTTGGGAATTTCGCCCGGGGCGCTCTGAAGTTGCGGCGCGACCCAGGAATTGGGCCCTTCGGGCTTTGCGGACGGGGAAGGGCGGAGCGCCGCGCACGCGGAGAGAAGCGAGGCGCAGACGGCGAGGACGACGCAACGGCGAAGTGTCACGGCATATCTCCTAACAAGATGGTTTGAGGAAACGAACCCTGCGCGAAGGGCGCCAGGAAAGGGCATGAGGAGCGTGAAAGAGGAAGTGGCACTGTGCTATCTCACTCCTGCAAGGTAGAAGGCGGAAGTCCGTGGGGGCGCGCTGGATGAAAGATTGTCCTCGATGAACTTGGGTTGGCACTTCAGGCGGGACGCGTCTTTCTTGAGAGTGATCTCATACTGCATGATGGTGTAATAGGGCCCCTGCTGGTTCTTTGTTTTGAATGTGAACTTGTTTCCACGCGTCTGAAAATCATAGCAGAGATCGCTCAGAATCGCGCCGCCGTCGGCGTCGGTTCAAGATTGGATGCGGGCGTTGGCGTCGGCGATGGCGAAGGGGAGGCGGCGGGCGTCGGAGTCGCGGCGCACTTCAGCGGCGCGATCCCCTCGTCGGCCGTGAACGCATCGACGCCGAAAAAGACCCCATAGCTTTGCGAACGCAGAGCGCCGAACGCTTCGGGCTTGCTGTCGGCCAGCGGCACGACCTGGATCGACCGCGTGTCGGAGGCGATCTTCAGGGACGGCGGAAGACACGCGGCCCGACGCCGCCGAGAGGAGAACCAGAAAGCCGACATGGAAACAGGGGCGCGCGTTCATCGGAATTGACATTGTCGCGCTTCCAGGCGTAGACCAGGTGGGCGTCCACCCCGACTTCCCAATCCGGGCGCTGGACGTTCCCGATCTGGAGGTTGAGGAAGCGCGCCCCCATCTCGTCGTGAATGGTCTCATGCTGATAACCGAAATTATTGGTCTCGTGGCAGTGCTTGAGGCCGTCGTACGTGTAGCGCACGATAGCCTTGCCCATGCGCAGGAAGACGTTGTTCGTCGGATGCTCCCAATCGTACTGGCCGGGGTTGGTCACCCAGTCGTATTCCAGCGCCTTCATGAAGAACCACGAGAAGCTGAAACGGCGGAAATCGTCGCGCTGACTGAGAAACCCGACCCGGTGCGCGTTCATCTCCGAGACGCCCGCCACCGCCCAGTTGGTCGCGTGCACGTTGACCGAGCCCGCCGGCCCGACGCTCCCGCTCAGCCGGACCACGTGGACAAGGTCGCGGACGCGGTTGGGGACGTACCAGGCGAGCGCTTCGAGCATGCGGCGCCCGGGATGCTCTTCCACGTACACGCCGCGGCCCGAACGGTGGGCGACTTTTTCCGGCTCTCCGGCCTTGCGCTTTTCATAGAGGAACCGCATGTCCTCGTCGTATCGCTCGGTCGGTTTGGCCGGCGGCCCGGCGCTGGGCGCCTGTTCGGGCGGAACGCCCGGCCCCTGGAGGCGCAGCGCCGGCTTCGCCGCGCCCGTCTCCGTTTCTTCGGCCATGGCGGCTCTGCCCGGGGGCGCCGGCCGGCACGGAGCCGTCCTCAACACGATTTCCTCGGGGCTCAGTTCGGCGGCCGGGGCCATTTCCGGCGCGGGCTTGGCCCCCGTGTGAAGGCGGATAACGTTCTTGGCTTCGGGGGCCGATGGGGCGCTGATCTCGGTCGTCGCCGCGCGAGTCGGCTTGGGAGTCGCAGCCGGCCGGGGAATCGCGGCGGGTTGGGGCGTCGGCTTCGGCGTCTCAATCTTCACCGCCTTCTCTTCGCCGATGGCCGCCGGTTTCGGCGTGGCGACGGGAGCGGTTGGCGCGGTCTCCTCGGCTTCCGGCATCGCCTGTTCTTCTTTGCCGGGGGCCGTCTCCTCTTCGGCGGCCGCCGCCGGTTTCTCCGGCTTGGCCATCCCTCCCGCCGCGGGGAACTTCTCCGCCGCGGTCGGCGTCTCCTTCGCCGCCGGCGACGTGGTCGAGGCGAAGGACGAGGTGAAGCTCGGCGCGAACGGCGAGACGGGGGCGGAGGCGGCGGCCGAAGCCTTCGGCGTTTCCTTCGTCGCCCCAGCGGTGGACAAGGTCGCGGTCGCGCCAAACGGCGAAACCGGCGCGGAGGCGGCCTTAGGCGTTTCGGCCGCTGTCGGCGTTCCCTGCGGCTTGGGCGTCTCGGCCGGTTTGGGCGTCTCCGCGGGGCGGGCTGGTTCGGCGCCCGGTTTTTGGCCGGTCTCCCCTTCTTCTTCCTCGGCCGTTTTCTCGAACGAGGGCGAAGCATCCGCCGCCGCGCACGGCCGCGGGGCGGAGACGATCCAGAGTCCGGCAACCAACAGGAGCGTGAATACCAAGGCACAAAGGCGGTTGAGCGCGAAAGGCGATCTCATGGGCCGCTGCTCCAACGAAGAGATAGAAGGTGTTTCGAGGCAGGCCGCCATCCTATGCGGGCGAGCGCGATTCAAGGCGGAATCCTGACCATCGGGCCGTCGATTGTCAAGTCGCGAGTCTATGCGGCGCCGGAACGGGGCTCGTTTCGCTCCGCAATGCTCCAGAGAGGGGAAGCCGCGCCGGCAACCCGCTACTCCGGCGCGCCAGCGCCATGGCGACGACTCCGTTGCGCGCTTGCTCCTTGACCTTCTTGCGGCTTTTGCGGAGAAACGGGCGGGCGTTCAAGCGGCGTGGGCTGTCCAGCCCGCGCCGCTTCAACGCCGGGATGTGGCTCACGATGACCTTCCCAGGCTGGGCTTTGTTCAGTCTCCAGTGCAAAGAGGCGCAGGCCGGAACGCCTCCGCCACGTGCGAGGGCTTTCCCATGAACGATCTCCTCCAACCCGCCACGCTTGGCGGCATTTCGGTGCGCAATCGCTTCGTGCGCTCGGCCACCCATGCGGGCATGGCTTCCCCGGAGGGCGAACCCTCGGACGCCTACGTCGAGATCTATCGCGAACTGGCGCGCGGGGGCGTCGGGCTGATCATCTCGGGTTTTGCTTACGTGGAGAAGCGCGGCAAGGCCATCGCGGGCATGCTCGGCGCCGACGACGACGCGCTCATCCCCTCGCTCCAGCGCATGGCGCAGGGGGCGCATGACGAAGGCGGGAGGATCGTCCTACAAATCGCCCACTGCGGGGCGCTCGGACGATTCGACACCGGCTTTCCGCGCATGGGGCCGTCGGCGATTCAGGATCGGGTCACGGGGGCTATGCCCGTCGAGATGACGCCGGACGACATCGCGCGCGTCGTGGGGGCGTTCGGCCAGGCCGCGCGTCGGGCGAAGGAAGCCGGGTTCGACGGCGTGCAGATTCATTCGGCCCACGGCTACCTGGCCTCGCAGTTTCTTTCCCCCTATAGCAACCGGCGCACCGACGACTACGGCGGGCCAATCGAGAACCGCGCGCGGTTCCTGTTTGGCGTGTACGAGGAAATCCGCCGCCAGGTCGGGCGCGACTGGCCCGTGCTCGTCAAGATCAATTGCAGCGACTTCGATTCCGTGGGCCTGAACGAGGACGATTCGCTGTGGGTCTGCCGCCGCCTCTCGCAGATGGGCATGAACGCCATCGAACTGAGCGGCGGGAGCCCGGCGGCGATCTCGAAGGGGCCTTCGCGTTTCCACATCGATCGCCCGGAGCGCGAAGGCTATTTCCAGGATCAGGCGCGGCGGTTCAAACCCCAGCTGAGCTGCCCGTTGATCCTGGTCGGCGGCTTGCGGTCGCCGGAGGTGATCGAGAGGCTGTTCCGCGAAGGAGCGGCGGATTTCTTCAGTTTGTGCCGGCCGCTGATTTCGGAGCCGGCGTTGATCCGGCGCTGGGAAAGCGGCGACCGCTCGCCGGCGCGCTGCCAATCGTGCGGCAAGTGCTTCGGCTCCGCCGCCAAGACGGGGCGGCTGCGCTGCATGACGTTCGCGGAGGCGGTGGAGTAGCGCCGGCGCCATTCGTCCCATGACCTTGATCCAACACTGGCATCGTTTTCAATGGAACCGCCGCCGCGCGAGGCGATTGCGCGAGTTCGACCGCGAAGCAGAGGCCTATTTCGCCGGCCAATCGCGCGGCGAATTCCCCATGGGCGAACCCACGCTCGTAGCCGATCACTACGCGCGCAAGAAGTTCCGGGCCGTCGCCGGCGGCGCGCCGGTGTTCGTGAAACTCTACCGCGGGAAGGCCGTTGCCGAGGCGCGCCGCAACGTCGCCCTGCATGAAACGTTCTCCCAAAGTCGAATCCATGTCCCGCGACTGATCCACGCCGACCTCGGCGAGGAAACGCTCCAACGCTACAATCTCGGCTGCATCGTTCTCGAATGGGTCGAGGGAAAGCCGGTGGCGTCCGGCGATGCTCGGGGCGCCGCGGCCGCTCTGGAGAACCTGGCGCTCTTTCATGGCATTGCGGCTTCCATCGCCGATTCCGCGGTTCCGCGCTGGGACGAGCCTGCCGCCGAGGACGCGGCGCGGGAGATCGTCGAGGCGTTGCGGCTGACCCTCGATCCATTCGGCGCCGAAGAAGAGCGCTTCGCCTGGGACGTAGCGCGGCGCGGCGCGAAGCCTCTCCTGTCTGAAGCGCCGCCGCCCGTTTTGCTTCACATGGACTATACGCCGCTCAATCTGATCCGGCGGCCCAACGGCGAAATCGTGACCCTCGACTTCGAAGACGCGCGCCTGGGCTGCTTCGCCTTCGATCTCGGCGCGGCGCTGCTGCACTTTGCCTTCGGCTACGCTTCGGACGAATTGGCCGCGCAGCGCCCGGACGCGCTGTTCGCTTCGCCGCGCATGGAGCCGCTCCTGCAATCGTATTTCGCCGCCGGGCCGAGCGGGGCGGAGGGCTTCTGGCGCGCGCAGGGCCGCGCCGCGCTGGAGTGGAGCTATTTCTCCATGATCGGCAACCTGGCCAAGAAATCCTTTAACCCATTCCGCTACAGCCGCGCGGAGCGCCGGCGATATCTTGCACAAGCCCGCCGATGCTGGAAGCGGCTTCGTGGTGAAATTCGATGACAGCGGGGAGCGTCTTCCGCTAGAGTGAATCCGCCTTCTTGCGGCGATTCCGTGCGCGTGTTGCGCGGGGGCCGCGGCCGTTTTCATCGCACCATTTAGACTCCCAAGAGGATTTTCGCCATGCGCGCACACAGACGTTCCCGACGGATTCGCTTCGGCGTTTCGTGGACGATCCTTCTTCTGAACCTCGCCTCGTGGACCCCGGCGCTCGCCGCCTCGACCTCCGACACCCTGGCGGGCAGCCGCGCCATCGGGGTGGTCCCGCTGGCGCAGAACAGCCCGGAGAAGTACGCCTCGCAACGCGCCCAGAGCTATGGCGTCTTCGTCGGCGTCGATCAGTTCCCCGGCGACCCGTCGATCGTCGCGCTCAAATTCGCCGCCGCCGACGCCCAGGCGATGCGCGATTGCTTCGCCGGCGAGCTGGGCTACCTGCCGCCGGAGAACACCCGCCTTCTGATCACCGGCGCGACCGGCGACGACGCGCCGACCCGCTCGAACATTCTCAAAGCCATCAAGTTCGCCGCCGACTCGGCGGGCGCCGACGGCTGCGTGGTGGTCGACCTGTCGACGCACGGCATCGAGGGCTACGTGCTCGCCGAGGACAGCCAGCGCGCGATCCTCCAGGACTCGGCCATTCCGCTCCGGCGCGTGGAGGACTACCTGAAGGCCTCGCGTTCGCCGCGCCGGCTGCTCTTCTTCGACGCCTGCCGCGAGAAGGTCGCCGACGACGGCCAGCGCGCGCTGAGCGGCGGCATGTCGGAGGAGTTCGCGAAGGCGTTCGCCTCGACCGAAGGCTTCGTGGTTCTGATGTCGTGCGATCAGGGCCAGTTCAGCTACGAGATGCCGGAGCAGGGCCACGGCGCGTTCACCTATTTCCTGTTGGAAGGACTACGCGGAGGCGCGCCGGCCGGCCCCGACGGGCTGATCACCGCCGCGTCGCTGGCCAATTGGGTCAAGCAGCGGGTCGAAGACTGGAGCCGCACGAAGCCCTCCGGCAAGCAGTCGCCGCGGTTCGAGCTGCAACAGGCGACGGGCGATTTTCCCTTGGCGGTCAGCCGCGCGCGCCTGGAGGAGCAATCGCAGCATCGCCAGCAGCTGGCGCAGGCGGCGCAGACGCTCTCGAAAATGTTCGCCGAAGGAAAACTGACCGCCGAGCAGCACGCGCAGGCGCAGGCGGCGCTGGTGTCGAAGGACGAGCAACGTCAGAAACTGGCGTTGGACATCGCAAACGGCACGGTCGCGTCGCAGTACATCGGCCCGCTTCTTTTCCAGGCCGCGACGCCAACCCCGTCCATCCCGTCCACCCCCTCCCCCACCCCAGCGCCCCCCGCCACGCCGTCCCCCCCTCCCGTTACCCCGCGAACATAAAAGACCTCTCCCAAGATCGCCCTGTCGAAACTGCGCTCCGGTTCGCGCTCATTGACCGTCGCGGCCGAGGACGCGCGCGGCGCCCGTTCCGAGCCGAAGACCGTGGAATTCACCGTCGCGCAAGCGGAGGCGGCGCCGACGCCGACGCGGGCCGCGGCCACGCCGCAGACAACCAAGCCGCCCAAAGCCACGCTGGCTGGCCAGTGGAAGATGAACATCTCGAAGAGCCGCGACCCGGTGCGCGCCTCGTTCCAGAGATTCCTGGAGCAATACGCCAAGGAACAGGGCTATCCCTACGTCGATCCCACGTTCAACGCCAACGCCACCCAACTCTTCGAAAACATGGTCTGGACCAGCGACGGCGGAGCGGTCCTGTCCCTCAACACCACCGACGGGCGCAACTTCAGCTTCGACTACCGCAACCCGTCGTCCGGCGGCGTCTTCACCGTCAAGAGCGCCTCCAAGGATGGAACGTCGCTCACCGTCACGGGGCCCATGGGGCAGAGGATCACAGTGGACCTGCAGTCGTCCAATACCATCCTCGCGAGCATCCACTATCCCCCCGCGTTGGCGACCCAGATCGTTGGCTTTTCGGCCTCCGGCGGCCTGACGACCCAGGAGTATTGGGATCGAGTGCAGTAAGTGGCGCAGGCTTTCCCGCCTGCAAGTCCTCCAATCCGCGATGAAACAGATCACAGGCTGGAAAGCCTGCGCCACGCGGCCCGCCTTTCTCTTGCGTTTCCGCGCGGCAATGTGGTCTGTTCTCATCGCGAAGCGATTGACTTTCTCTCCTGTGCCGGACGCCGCCATCGTGACCTCTCCAGACCCTCATCCCTCGCCTTCCCAGCCGTCCCCTCTCGCCGCGGCGCGCCGCCGGCTGGCTCTTCTCTACCTCTTCGTCATCTTGGCGGGGACCCCGTTCGTCATCCGTCTCGCGTTCCAGCGCCCGACGGTCAGCCAGACGTTCTTCTTCGAGATGGCGGCGCTCCTCGGCGCGTTCGCCTATAGCGCCGGCCGCCTCTCCTGGGCGATCGGCGCGCCGCCGCGCGATCCGCTGCGCCCCTGGATCGTCCTGTACGGCGTGGCCCTGGCGGCCGCCGCGGCGCTCGGTCCGCAAAGGGGCTACTCGTTCACGCACGGCATCTTCCCGCTGTCGGGCATGGCGCTGTACTTCATCGCGTTCGCGTATCCGTGGAATCGGCGCGACGCGGCGCGGCTTGTGCTGCTGCTGTCGGCGGCGGCGTTCGTGGCGTCGGCCTACGGGTTGATGCAGGGGTTGAACCTCGACATCCTGCCCTACGCCGGCGAGGCGCGCGTCGGCAAGATGAAGCTCGTCTCCGTGTTCGGCCATCCGAACTACGCGGCCTCCTATCTGGGACCCATCTTCGTGTTGATGCTCAGCCTTCGCTTCTGGAGGGTGCGACTGCGCCCGCCGGCGCCGCTTCTGACGGCCGTGGTGGGCTGCGCGGCGCTCCTCGTCTGCGCGGTTCTCGGCGCCTACCGGCATTCGATGGCTCTGCCGCTGATGGGAATCGCGCTCGGCGCCGGCGCGGCGGCGTGGGGGTTCGGCCGCTTCCAGGCGTTGTCGATTGTCGTGGTCGGGGCGTTCCTGCTGGCCGCCGGGGCGCGCGGCATTTGGCTGGCGATCGGCGTTTTGTTTCTGGCCGTGGCGGCGCTCTTCATCGCGCGGTCGAGATGGACGGCGCGCGCGTGGATGCGCCTGGCGGCGGCGGTCGGCGTCGGACTGGCCGCCTTCGCCGGAGTCTGCGCCTTCACTCCCTTCGGCCATTACCTGGCTCGGCGTCTGACCGAAACCCAATCCATCGCCTCGCGTCTCTATTCCTTCACCATCGCCGCCGAGATGATCCGCGAGCGCCCCTGGCTCGGCTGGGGCTACGCCAGTTTCGACGCGCAGTATTTCAACCAAGTGGTCGAGTTGCAGAAACAGAAGGGCTCGGAGGTCTTCAACCCGCTTTTGATCGCCACCCAAGGCAAGCCGCCGCAATTCGTCCACAACGACCTGCTGGAGATTGCGGTGGACGCCGGACTGTTCGGCGTGTTCGCGTTCCTGGCAATCCTGGTCGCGTACGGGGCCGCGGCCTGGCGGTCCATCCGAAGCCAGGCCGACGCGCGCGAAGCGGCGCTGCGGGCGGCGGTCCTGCTGGCGGTGGCGTGCGTGATTCTCGATGGATTGTTCAGTTTTCCGCTGCGCCTCCCGTGCAGCGCCGCGCTGTTCTGGGGGCTGCTGGCCATCGGCGCGCGGCTGGCGGCGGGAGCGGACGAGGCGGATTGAATGGACGGGATGGACGGAATGGACGACATGGACAGCATGGAGAGAATGGACCGCACCTCAATTCGCCCCGTTTGTCTCGTCCATTCCGTCCATGTTGTCCATTTCGTCCATCCCGTCCATTCGCCTCGCCTTTGCCCTGCGCCGGAATCGGTTCTTGCCAGATGCGGCCCAGGGCGGTATTCTTTTTTCGGTTTCTGGAGGCTGAATTATGGCCGACGATGATCTCTTTCGCATGGACAAGACCGTGATCTCGGTCGGTTCATTGTACGACGAGCCCGACGAGAAGGCCTACTGGCTGTCGAAAAGCCCAGAAGAGCGGTTTCGAGCGTGCGAAATCACGAGACGGATCGCCTATGGGTACGACCCTTCTACCACCCGACTTCAAAGACTTCTTGAGGTTGTTGAGCGTTCACCGCGTTGAGCACCTCCTCATCGGCGGGTATGCGGTGATTCGGCATGGATACGTCCGGGCGACCGCGGGCATGGATATTTGGGTCCGAATCAGCCGGGACAATGCGGAACGGCTGACGGACGCCCTGAAGGAATTCGGGTTTGATGTCCCGGGCCTTTCGCCAGAGATGTTCTTGAAACCCAACGCGATCATACGCCTTGGCGTCCCTCCAATCCGCATCGAAATTCTGAACGCGATCTCCGGCGTGGCCTTCGAGGAATGCTATGCGCGACGCCAGCGCGAACTCCTGGATGGCGACCTGGAAGTCGACATCATCAGCCTTGATGATCTCAAGACCAACAAGAAAGCCAGCGGCCGGCTCAAGGACCTGGCCGACCTGGACTACCTGCCCTAACTCATTCTCTTGAAGAGATACCCTTACATGGCCAAAAAACCTTTGCGCGTTGGAGTCATCGGAGTCGGCGGCATCGGCGGCGGGCGCGCGCGCGCCGTCGCCCTCATGCCCTCGGAGAAAGCGGCTTCCGCGGGCGTGGAGGGATCGTCTGTTTTTTGTTCCCATTT
Organism: Candidatus Sumerlaeota bacterium; assembly: GCA_026398515.1. Taxonomy (GTDB): domain Bacteria; phylum Sumerlaeota; class Sumerlaeia; order JAPLSS01; family JAPLSS01; genus JAPLSS01. The sequence goes on from JAPLSS010000795.1 coordinate 14,700, forward strand.
TCGGGCTTCTGTGGTTTGATGGTTTCGATTTGTTCCATTTCGCATGTTGCGTTGAGAGAGTACAGACAAGGGAGGGCATTGCGATGAAACGCGGTGTGGCGTTCACGCTCATCGAACTGCTGATTGTCGTTGCGATCATCGCCATTTTGGCGGCCATTGCGGTCCCCAATTTCCTGGAGGCGCAAGTGCGATCCAAGGTCTCGCGCGTCAAGGCCGACATGCGCACGATCGCCACGGCCCTCGAGGTCTATACCCTCGACTTCAATCGGGCGCCGATCGGGTACAATGAGGGGGAAACGGCGAAATTCGGGAATCCTCCACACGCCTTGTGGATCGTCGACTATCGCTCTCTGGCGTGGGCCCAGCTGACGACGCCCATGGCCTATCTGAGCTCCATCCCGCTGGACCCGTTCGCCCTCCAGGGATTCATGGCGAGCAACAACACCTGGAGGGAAGAGCGCCAATACCAGTACCAGTTCAACCACGCCTTCCCGCCGGTCAACGCCACCGCGAAGAAGTTCCTCAACTCCAAGGCGCAGGGCTACATGTGGTGGCTGAACTCGCCGGGACCGACCCGCGACAACCATGGGCCGTTCGCCTGGGAGATGTTCGCCTACCCGCTCAGCCAAGTTGCCGCGGACGCGCCGACCAACATCTATGACCCGACCAACGGCACGGTGTCGGACGGCCAGATCATCCGGTCGAACCACGGCATCTATACCGGGGCGCCGGGAAGTTGATCCGGACGATTCCGGTTCGACGGCGAAGCGGCCGGCTCAGGGACCTGGCCGACCTGGACTACCTGCCGTAACCCATCTGCACGAAAGGATTCCCCTACATGGCCAGGAAACCCTTGCGCGTTGGAGTCATCGGAGTCGGCGGCATCGGCGGCGGGCACGCTCGCGCCGTCGCCAAGCATCCCGACATGGAGCTGGCCGCCATTTGCGACGTGGTTCCCGACATCCTGAAGCGCGTGTCGGCGGACCTCCCGAAGGCCGCGGTGTGCGCCTCGCTGGAGGAGTTTCTGGCGGTCCCCGGCCTCGACGCCGCGGTCGTCGCCACGCCCAACAACGCGCATGCAAAGTACACGATCGCCTGCGCCAACGCCGGCCTGCACGTGCTGTGCGAGAAGCCGCTGGGCATGAACGTCCGCGAAGTCGTGGCCATGCGCGACGCG
>JAPLSS010000666.1 GCA_026398515.1 Candidatus Sumerlaeota bacterium
CAATTGGCCGATGTCCGTGAGCACCCGCCGGAACTCGTGCTGGAACACGATCAACGCGGCCAGCACGGCGATGATCCAAAAGCGCTCGAAGATCAACTGCATCGCATTGAGCCCGAAGACGCGCGACAGGAAGTAGACGAAAAACGACAGCATCAGGACCGTGAGAAGGCCCTCGAGCGCCACCCGCGAACGGCTCTCCAGCAACAGGCGGAACAGCGCAAAGAAAATGGCCGACACGAGCGCGATGTCCAACACATCGGCGACGCGAATGGAGGAGATGAGATGCAGGAGATCGCTCACGGACGCTGTCCCACTTCCGACCCTAAAGGAACTGGTTGCGCGCTTCGTGCAGGGATATTGCGGCGCGCACGGCGAAGGCGCAATGAGAAAACGGCGGTGGAGTGGCGCGGCGTGGGCTGCCAGCCCGCGCATTCTTTGAATCGTAGGCCAGCCTATCATAGCGGAATAACCGACTGATAAGCGGTTTGCAGCATTCCGCCTAAAGGCGGGACTCCCTACACGCTTTTCCGGGCGAGCCCTATGCCACGCTCGCTCCGACAACGAATTCTTGCCATCTCCGCGTTTTCGTCTATGGTGACCGCCGAATTCCCCCACAAGGAGAGGAGCCATGGCTGAGTTCCCGCGCTATATGACGTTGGCGTTCGACGACAGCGACGAGGCGGCCGCGCTGCTGGCCAAGACCAAGGCGCAGGTGTGCGTGTATGAGAAGGTCGAGTGGTCGGTCCCGAACGACAAGGGCGAGGTGGAGCGCCGCGGCCTGCGCTACGGCGAGAATCCCAGCCAGCCGGCGGCGCTGTACCGGCCGGTCAACGGCCACTTGGCGCTGGCTGGTCTGGAGATGATTCACCCCGGGAAGCGCCTGGTCGGCGGCCTGGACGAAGCGGCGTTCGTGCGTTTCGGCAAGCATCCGTCGAAGACCAACCTGACCGACATCGACGCGGGCCTGGCGATCCTGAAACACCTGTCGGCGTTTCCGGCGGCCATCATCATGAAGCACAACAACCCGTCGGGTTGCGCCATTGGGGAGACGATCGACGAGGCCTATCGGCGCGCCTGGGAAAGCGACCCCATCGCGCCGTTCGGCGGGGCGATCGTCGTCAATCGCGCGCTGACGATGGGCGCCGCTGCGCATATCGCCTCGCAATACTACGAGGTGGTCGCCGCGCCGGAATATGAAGAGGGCGTGGTGGAGAAACTGGCCAGCCGCTCGAACCTGCGCATCGTGCGGATGAAGAGCCTGGCGCGGCTGGGCGAATGGGCCGGCCTCGGCTTCCTGGAAATGCGCGCGTTGCAAGACGGGTCGATCGTCTGCCAACGCTCGTATTCGCCGGTCCTGGGCGAGGCCGCCGAACCGCTGCGCCGCCTCGAGGATTTCAAACGCCTGGCCGCGGTGGCGCGCGACGTGCCCGAGCGCGCGATGGTCGATGGGCGGCTGAAACGCACGGGGCGCATGGCCTCCATCGAAGCCGAGCCGACCGAGGATCAATGGCGCGACCTATGGTTCGGCTGGATCGTCGAGACGGGCGTGACGTCGAACAGCGTGTTGCTGGCCAAGGACGGGGCGACGGTGGCCATCGCCGTCGGCGGCCAGGACCGCGTTCTCATTTCCAAGCAGTGCGTGTGGAAGGCCTTCGAGACGCGCAAGGCCCTGGTGTCGCTGCGCACGACGGGGATGCTCTTCGATCTGTGCAAACTGGAAGTCATCGCCGGGCGGCTGAAGCCGGAGGTCCTGGAGGAGATCGAAGCCGAGGCCAAGGTCGGCAACGCGGGGATCGACGGGTCGGTCGCCGCCTCCGACGCCTTCTTTCCATTCCGCGACGGCCCCGACGCGCTGCTCGACGCCGGCGTGCGCGCCATTGCGCAGCCGGGCGGCTCGCTGCGCGACTCGGAGACGGTCGACGCCTGCAATGAGCGCGGCGCGACCATGGTCTTCACGGCGCAGCGGTGTTTCCGCCATTGAGGAAGATCGCTCTGCCACGTAGACCTGAACGGCACAGAGAGGCGAAAGAAGAGGTTCCCATGGGTTCTCTGCGTTCTCTGCGGTTCGATTTGTCTATTCTGAAATCAACCGCAAAGAACGCATGGAATTCAGAGAAGGTTCTTGGAACGAAGGAGATTCGACGCCGATTCTAGCCCGCCCCCGCCGTGCCCCACACCGGGGGAAGATCGAGGTACACGATCATGTCCCGGACCTTCCAGGCGTGTCGCGGAATGCCGTTCGCGGCCAGGGATTGATCGATCGGCGCCTGAGCCGCCGGATCGGCCGGAACCACCAGCGCATAACGGTTGGATCGCCGCAGTTCGTCTTCGTACGGGGGATAGCGCGAGAACAAGCCCGGAATGTTGGCGGCGATGATCCGTTCGCGGGTGAGGAACACGATCCGCCAGCGAAGGTCGTAGTTCAATACGACGGCGCGGTCGATTCCATATTGATCCAGAAACGCGATAAGGTCCTCCGCGTTCCGGGGATTGATCTTTCCCTGCGCGCCATGGACTCGGTCGTCGCACATCAACTGGACGTATTGCCAGCCGCGATCGGCCAACGTCAGGGTGAGCAAAGCGAGGGCGGCCAGCCGAATGCCCCGGCGCGAGCCCGGCGCCACTGTCCTCAAGGCGTGCGCGAACGCCAGTCCGATCAGAATGGACACCGCCGGCTCCAGGAACAACAGATGGCGGGAGTTCTCCCCGGCCAGGGGATGCAGCGCGTAGGCCGCCACGTAAACGGCCACATACAAGAGGAGAATGGCCTCCAAGGCGACCGGTTCGGCCGGCTCATTGCGGATGCGGCGCGAGGCGAGCGAGCGCAGGAAAACGCCGATTTCCGCGCGCCGCCACCAAGCCGTCCCGACGACCGCCGCCAACAGGACGCCGTATTCGATCCAGTTGGAGGCGCCTATCCGTTCGGGGAACACGTAGAGGTTGTCGTACGACATCATGCCGGGCAGATCGTGCGCCAACGCGCGCCAAAGGCGCAAGGGGGCGTAAGGCAGATGCGCGAAAGGCCCCGCGCCGATTTGCGTGCGCCGGTCCTTCTCGATGATGTGGCCCAGGTTGGCGAAGTGCTCCGTCAGGTTGTAATAGATCAGCGGCGACAGCCCGATCGTCAGCCCCGCGATCCAGACCCAGAACGTCCGGCGGGCGAAGAACAGTTTGTCGCGGGCGAACAGGCAGATCACAACCACGACAATGGTCGGTGCGAAGAGTTCCAGCACATAGAACCCAAATCCGCACAGCAGGCCGAGCAGGAAGAAATCCAGCGCGTTGCCGCCCACCGCTTTCAGGCAGCGGCTCCGCAGAATCCACAGGGCCAGCGGGATCGTGACCTGGCTTTCCGCGTAGGCGCCGCGGGCGTCGAACCGCCATTTCAGCAGGCTGATCGACGTGGCATAGATCAGCGCGGCAAACAAGGCGTCGCGCGGCCCCCGGGCGGACCGCACGAACCCATAGACCACCAAGACTCCCAGGAGATTAAGGGTCAACGGAACCAGTTTGAGGGCGATCTCCGACATGCCGAACAGGGCGAACGAAATCGTGGCCAGGTAGGCCGTCACCGCCGAGCCGCCGTTATACTGAGCGCCGTAGCAGAAAATCGGCCGGGCGCCCTTCTCCACGATGTGTTTGGCCATGATGCCGACGACCGCCTCGTCGCCGTGCACGGCCCACTGGGACATGACGAGCAGCGCGCCCCACGCCGCCGCGACGGCCAGGAAGAGGAAGACGAATGGGCGGTCATCGCTCCAACGAAAGGCGGACGGCATTCCAAAAGACCCACGACGCGAATCGAGACATCCGAGACCCCGCGGGCATGGACTCTATCCTCCCCATATCGCGGACTCAATCCATTTCGGGGTCGGGCAGTTCCACGGGGCGAGCGACATCAGGCCCCCGTGGGCGAGATCCCGCGAGAAACGGCCAAGGTTTCCTGATGATCCGGCGCCCGATCTGTCGTTTCCAAGTTGAACGCTATCGGCGGGAAAGCCGGCGCTGTTCTTACTGTTCATCCCGGCAGTATTCGAAGCGCTCCTTGTCGAGCGCCTTCATGTAAGCTTCGTGGCCGCTGACGACGCCCTGTTTGTAGTAGTCCTCGATCACGTCGTCCATCAGGCGCATGCCCAGGTTGCGGCCGCTGAGAATCACGGAGTGCAGCTTGTGCAGGGCACCCGATCCCTCGCGGATGATGTTCGCCACCGCCTGCGTGTGGATGAGGATCTCGTTCGCCGCCACGCGCCCGCCGCCCTTCTTCTTCAACAGCAATTGCGAGCAGACGCCGCGCAGCGATTCGCTCAGCATGGTGCGGATCTGCGGCTGCTGGTCGGGGGGGAAGATATCGATGATACGGTCGATGGTCTTGGCCGCGCTGTTCGTGTGCAGGGCGCCGAAGACGAGGTTGCCCGCTTCGGCGGCGGAGATCGCCAACGCGACCGTCTCCAGGTCGCGCATCTCGCCGACGAGGATGACGTCGCAATCGCTGTGGCCGGCGTCGAGCAGCGCGGCGCCGAAGGTCTTGACGTCGATGCCCACTTCGCGCTGCACGATGATTGAGCGCTTGTTCGTGTGGACGAATTCGATCGGCTCCTCGATGGTCAGGATATGGCGCGCGCCGTTGGAGTTGATGTAGTAAATGATCGCCGCCAGGGTGGTGGACTTGCCGCTGCCGGTCGGCCCGGTCGCCAGCGCCAGGCCGTTGGGCAGG
>JAPLSS010000557.1 GCA_026398515.1 Candidatus Sumerlaeota bacterium
CGAGGCAAACCGCCGCCAGTTCGCGGTCGAGCGGCTTGTCCCACGCGTGGCCGAGCCACACGCCCCCGTCCTCGTACGTTTCGCGACGATTGCAGCCGATCGTCGACGCCCCGCGCGCGACGCCCAGCCGGGCCGGCTTCATCCGCGCGTGCGCCATCAGGATCGCCTCGCCGATCCGGGCTTCCAGCGTGGCCATCCACTCCAGGTCCGTGGGAACGCGCGAGTTTTCCTCTTGCCGAAGGTCGGCCATCGGCGCGGCGTGCGTGTGCGTCACGCAGATCATCGCCTGCTCCGGCGGCATCCCCAACGGCTCGCACACGGTTTGCCGAACCGCTTCAATGGCCTCTGGAGCGATGAACGTCAGTTCGCAGGAAACCAACGCTGCCTTCTGCCCGGCGCTTTCCAACACGACCGCGCGCGCATGGAGCCGCCCGCCGACGCCCCGGCTCTTCTCCTCGCGTCCCGAATACCCGCACAAATGGGACGGACGTTTCGGGGTGATGTCCGTCCGCGCCGCCCCCACCCGCAATTCGCCCATCGAACTCGCCTCCTCTCCGCCTCGTTACTCCCGGTCTCCGGGATGCCGAATAATCTCCCGGTTCTCCGGCCGATCCGGATTGGCGTAAATCCGCATGAACCCGTCGGCAAAGACTTTCGTCCAGCCATCGAGGATCGGCCGCAACGTCGGAGCCAGTCCATAGACGCGCTCCAGCTCGGGGGTGGCGTCGTGAATCACCGCGAAGCGCGCGTCGGCCAGGCGGCAGGGATAGCGGAACCGTTCGCGCAGGGTTTCCGGATAGATGGGGCTGCCCTTGCCGCCGTCGGCCAGTTGGACCAGCATCGGCGAAGCCACGCGGCAGTTGAGCATCCACTCCATGTGGGTGACGATCACCAGGTCGTCGGGCTGGACGAGCCGGTTCAGCCACGCCGCCGCGGCGTCCGCTTCGGGAATGGATTTCAGGCTGGCCCTCTCGTACTTCTCCGGGAGATTGGGAAAGGTCCCCGTCACGCCTTTCAACGTCTTCGCGCCAAGAATCACCATCAGCGCCGCCAGCAGACAGTATTTCCCCAGACCAAAAAGAAACCGGAACAGGCGCATCTCGCTCGGCAGAAACGCGCCGCCCCGGAGCGCTTCCAGCCATGCCAACGCCGCCTGCCCGGCGCGCCGCGCCTCGCCGCCCAATCGCCGCCAAGCCTCGCCCAACACGAATCCCGCGCCCACGAAGAGGATCGGCGTCAGGATGATCCCCATGCGATACAAGCGCCCGGGGTCCTGCGCCGACAGTTTCAGATTCAACAGGAGATCCAGGACAAACGCGCAAGCCGTCAGGGCCAGCCCGCGGCGTCGCTTCACGAACGCCAGGCCAACCAATCCGAGAATGCCATACCCGCCCAACTCGCTGAGGAACCAGACCAACGGCTGCGAAAGGGTGTACCAATCGGGATTGCCCGGCACCCGTTCGCCCAGGATGACCCCCGCGTCTTCCAGCAAGATCCTCCGATAGAAACCCAACATGATGGCCGCATAGACGGCTAGAGGCAGGAGCGCCCAGGCCGTCGCGGCCAGCGCCCGCCGTCTTCCCCCCAGCGCCGCCGCCGCCAGCGCCAGCAGGACGAATCGCGAAACCATCACCGGATGCGTCGCCAGTCCCAGGCCGGCGGCCGCCGCCGCGAACCACAAATGCCTCGGCTCCGCCGGACGGCGCTGGAAACGCAGCAGGAAATACAGATTCGCCGCGCCCAACACGCTGCCCAGATCATAGGTGAAGCCCCACCGGTTCAGCAGCACGGTGTATGGGCAAATGGCGAACAGCAGCGACGCGATGAGCGCCGAACGCCTGCCGCCCAACTCGCGCCCGATGCGGTACACCAGCCACGTCGTTGCGATCCCATAGAGCGCCGTGGTCAGACGCACCCACAGGATGTCTTTGCCAAAGAGAAAGAAGAACGGCATGACGAGAATGTGGAATAAGGGCAGGTGCGGCAGAAACGTATGGTCGACCGCGTCCCACGCGAACCGCCCGTGCATGAGGTTCCACGTTTCGCCCACGAACGTGCATTCGTCATGATACCAGGGCGGCGAACTGCGCAGATCGACCAGCCGCGCCAGCGACGCCAGAACGAGGATGGCGAGCATGGCCAGCCGCCGCGTGCGCCGCGGGGATTCTACGATAGATTCGCTCATCAAAGCCACGAAGCGAGGGCAAGATCCAACGGCGCGTCGCGATTCGCGCCCCGTCGATGCAGTTACTATCCGGCTCCTGGCGCCTTCCGACAAGCGCAATGTGGGGCGCAAACGGGCTCGACTAGTTCGGCAGGCTCACTACAGGTCGCTCGCGCTCGTCTCGTCCCTGGCGGCCCAAGCATCAGAGAGGAAGAGAGAGAGAATAGACGTCAAGCGCGCTCCGACTATAGCGCCGCGGAAATGCGCCCCGCACAATTCCCTTCCCAAGCGCCATCGAGAAAAAGACAATGCGCCTGCCCAGAGTTCCTTACGCGATCTTCTGGCCGCATGGGTCCATCAGGTCCATCGCGTCCATGAGGTCCATCGCGTCCATCAGGCCGCGCTCCGAACCTGATTTCAACAAACCAGGCCGCCTCGATGCCGCCGCGCACCGTCCTCTACATGACTCCCAGCGTCCGCATGCTCGGGGCGCGTCAGAGCCTGCTGACGCTGGTCGCCCACCTGGACCGCGACCGCTATCGTCCGCTCGTCTGTTGCCAGACCCCCGGCGCCCTGACCGAAGCTCTGGACCGCGCCGGCGTGGAATGGGTCTGCGTCAAGACCGGCTGGTGGCGCAAAGCGCGCTACTGGCCGCGCATTCCTTTCGCCCTCTGGCGGTTGGTCCGTCTCGTCCGGCGCCGCGGCATCGACCTGATCCACTGCAACGAGATCTACCCGAACCCTTACGCCTGCCTTGTCCGGCGCTGGACCGGCGCGCCCGTGGCCACCCACATGCGGCTGACCGTCACGCCCGACATGGCGCGCAAGTACTGGTTGCATGACGCCGACCGTATCATCGTTGTGTCCGAAGCCGCCGGGCGCGACTTCGACTTCTGGCCCGACAAAGATCGGCGCGTCCGGGTGGTCTACAACCCCATCGACGCGTCCGCGTATGCGGTCGACGAGCCGCGCGAAATCACCCGCCGGCGGCTTGGCTGGACTCCCGACGCGTTCGTCGTCGCGCTGGTCGGCACATGGACGCCCCGTAAGCGCCAGCACGTCGCCATCGAAGCGGTCGGCATGCTGGCCGAACGCCTGCCGAA